>JACYMB010000280.1 GCA_015272205.1 Synechococcales cyanobacterium T60_A2020_003
TCGACACCTGGACCGAGTTACTCTGCCATGCCGCCTGATTGGATAAAGTCGAGCTAAGAATCTATCCAAAATGTTGCGAATATCATATTCCACTGAACTCTGAATCTAGAAGTTAGTTTTCAAAAACTGATGACGTAGAGCAGAATGTATCAGACATCCCGAAGTTTAGAGGGCGATCGCCCTTGGAAAATGCTCAGGATGAACGTTTGGTTGCGTCGAGATCCTCGACAAAGGCGTAGGCATTCGATTTTCTTGTACAGGTCGTAAATTAAAGGGGTCACGGAGTTTTCGTATCCGGAGTATGCCTCTTTTGGGAAGAAGATAAGGAATAATTGGGAATAATCTATTTTTAGAATTGTGGAAGAGTAGGCGTTTGATATGGGAAGCAATATCTGGACGTGCCCTCCGTGGGGCTTGAAGTTGAGTACTCCGATCGCGGCGGTTTGCTTCGCATTCATCTCGAGCAGTGCCGGGTGGGCCACCCCTACTGTGGAGTCTGTAGCGGCAACCTCAACAACAACGACCCTCGGAACCGTAGCGACGATTGAGCCGCCACCGCTCCCCCCCCTCGGTGGAGCAGAGGAGTTTTTGCCTGTTCCATCCCCAGTGATTCAGCTTGTGATTCGCTTAGGCGATCGCCGCGTATACGTCTATGAAGGGGAGACTTTGAAGGACAGTTTTCCGATCGCCATTGGTCGATCAGGGTGGGAAACGCCTACAGGAACCCACGAAGTGATCCAGATGATCCAAAATCCGGCCTGGGAGAATCCGTTTACGGGAGATGTGATCCCTGGTGGCGATATTGAAAATCCGCTAGGGCAGCGCTGGATTGGGTTCTGGACGGATGGCACTAACTTTGTGGGATTTCACGGCACACCCAATGAAGAATCGGTCGGTAACGCTGCCTCCCACGGGTGTATTCGCATGTATAACCGGGATGTGGTGAAACTGTTTGAGATGGTGGAAATGGGGACGCAGGTGACCGTCGTTCCCTAGCTGGAATTAGGAAAAACCTAGCGGTGGCTCTTTCATGCCTAGAGGTGACGGGCAATCTGTACACAGGTCGGCAGGTCGGCGTTTGTTTTGAGGGCTTGGGGGTTGAAGTGCGTGGGTGAGGCGGCAAATCCTGCCTCCTGGAGAGCTTGAATCAGGCGCGATCGCCCTGGGATATCGTGCCCACTGCGCCGTCCGATCTCACCTAGCGTGTAAAAGAAGGGAGGGAGGGACACTTCCATGCTGAGCAGGTGGAGCAGGGTATCCGCCTTTTGCCAGTCCTGGGATTGGGCGCGATCGCGCATTGCGTCCAAGAAGTCCTGATGATGGAGTTCGCCTAACCATAGGGGGCCGCTCACGCTGTGGGGATGCTGATCATGGGGACAGTGCGATCGCCCCAAGTCGCGCCAGTCTACCGATTGGTAACTGCCGCAGCGATGACAATAGCCGAGGAACCCATAGGTGCTAGGGGAGAGGGTTGGTTTTGGCAAGAGGCGCACCATGAGGCGATAGGTTTGTCCCGTAAACAGTGAAAACAAGGGCTGAATTCCCAAGCCTTTTTGGGCGGCTTCTCGGTGTAGGGTGCCTAAAACAATCCGCAATCCTTGCTCGTGGATGGAGGGATGATGGCGGGCATAGGCTCCGTAGGTCACCACGCTGCTACCGGGCGGGTGTCCGGCAACGGTGCGAATATCGGTGCTGGTGATGTACAGCAGACCGTGGATCGCAACTGCCCACAGGCTGGTGCTGAGGTAGGGCAGGGCAGACCCAAAGCAATCGACATCGACGAAATCGTAATAATCCTGACGACCGTAGCAGTCAAAGAAGACGCGATTTGCATCCTGGCAGGTGACCTGTGCCACTTGGGAGGCGATCGCCCCCTCTAAATTTGCGCGCAGTTCAGACTCAAGATCGGGATCGCTATCGTTGACCCAAAGGGAATCGGCCTTGGCTTCGACCCAGTAGCGGAGCGATCGCACACCCGATCCGGCCATCGCATCCAACACCCGAAGCTGCCCTTGGCGATCGCGATGCACCATCGCGGCCAGCACTCCCAGATCGCGCACGATTCGGCTTTGGGGACGGAAAAACGCCTGCCGTACTTGAAACTGTGCTTGACCTTCCAAGTACCAAGACATCTGAACCCTCTCTGTAGATCGATGGTAACGGTTTCAGGGTAACGTGAATCGCCCAGGGCCTACCATCGGTTACTCGTGAAGTTCTGCGTCGTGGCGTGCCTTTTGATAGGCGTACTCACTATTGCTTTGATACAGCACCTTGCACCGCTGAGCGATGTCAAAGTTGGGATCACTTTCTGGCACCAATCCCATCAACTCAGCCGCCTGCTGCCAATGGGTAGAAAGATTGAGCCAGTCATCGGAAGTTTCTGCAGTTTCGCCTAGGCGAATGGCGTCTTGGGCAGATAGAACCGCGCGCTCAAACTGGCTACTCACGTACTGACTCAGAGTAACGGAATCCCAGGCGAGAAGTTCTTCTAGCTCTTGTTCTTCGAGTTCAGTAACATCGTCATGCAGGCCATCATCTTCGCTGTCCCAGTCTTCGTCATCCAGTAAATCATGCAGGTTATCTGCACTTAGAGCATGGGTGAACTCGTCATCTTGGGCGATCGCCCCACTATTGAAATCGAGATCAGGCGATCGCCCATTTTGGTCTACGGCTAGTCCATCCGACAGGGATTCTAGATCGGTCAGCGGGTGTTCATCTAGAGTTTCTGCCTCACGTTGAAGATCGGTAGGATTCTCAACCTCCTGATGGATAGTCCCGAAATCTGCTGGTTCAACCGTAGATTCCATTTCAAGAGTGTTGGCGCTCTCGGTTAAAGTCTCTGTATCAATAGACTCAACCATCGATTTCTCTTCAGGGTGAACTATAGCATCCAAAGGTTTTGATTCCGAGGTATCTGTGATACTTTCGGTGTCACTGGAGAGAATCAACGTAGACACATCTGAGGGGTCTACAAAGCCTTGTTCCTCGCTATCACCAACGGCATCAGGCAAAGCCTCTGATTCTAATTCCTCTGATTCAGAACCATCAGTTAGAGCCTCTAAAACATGTTCAGTCTCATTAGAGAGAATCAACGTAGACATATCTGAGGGCTCCGAAAAGTCTCCATCCTGCATCTCTTCAGCTATATCGCTATCCTCACCAGATGTAGATGAGATAGCTTCTACCCCAAGAGGTTCTGCACGATCGTCCGTTAACGGTTCTCTCTCTTCAACATCCCTGGATAAGATGGAGGTGGATGCGTCTTCAGACGGCTCATCCTCAGGTTGGTCAACCCTAGCGGTAAACTCTGCATCCTCTTCAAGGATCGAATCATTGGGTAATGCCAACGACTCTAACAGCCCTTGCGCTTCAAGGTGTGCCAATTCCTCAGCAGACAACTCCGTTCCTAGAGCCTCAGCCTTAACCATCGTTTCAGCTTTGTCTGGCGTGAAAGAGAGATTGGACTCTTCCGCGATCGCCCCCGATCCCGGATCAGGCTCAGACTGAAGATCTGTATCTGCCGCCGCCGCCA
Source organism: Synechococcales cyanobacterium T60_A2020_003 (assembly GCA_015272205.1). NCBI lineage: Bacteria > Bacillati > Cyanobacteriota > Cyanophyceae > Synechococcales > Synechococcales cyanobacterium T60_A2020_003. The sequence goes on from JACYMB010000280.1 coordinate 3,533, forward strand.
GGAATTCTTCTAGGAATGAAAACGGGGTTGGAGGTTCCTCATCGGCAAATGCGTCTGCGGACTCTTCGTAGATAAGTGTGGACCAATGATCCGAAAGAGATGAGGCCGGAAAATCGTGAGTTGGCTGATCGGTTTGCTCTACCTCATGATCTGCATCTGTCCCATTGTTTTCGTTGGATGGTGCGGAACTGATGCTTTCATGGTTATCGGCTGCTTCAATCTCATCCACCGCAACGCTGTTATCAAAGCCATTCTGCCCAAAGGTATGCAGCGTGTTATCCGATAGATCGGCTACGGCTACCTCATCCATGGAGAGATCCGCCGCATCGAGATCCGCATCTGTGAGGGACGGAAGGGCGATCGCCTCATCGGTTAGATCCTCTAGATCCTCATCTAACTCTGGTTCCAGTGGTTCTACAACGTCGTCTATTATTCCCTCTTCATTAAGGGCATCTGGAGCGACCGTGCTATCTGTTGCGATCGCATCACTCTCCGTTAACGCATCTAGATCGAGGGGTACAACCGTTGAGGAGTCCAGATCAGCATCTAAGTCTTCGTCTAGCTCGGCGTCTAATTCTAGGTGTACCTCTTCTAATTGTGAGGTGTCTAGTTCTAAGATATTTGACTCTAAGGCATGGATATCTGATGCCGTAGCGCTGGTCTCAGGGGCCGCTTCAATGTTCAATCCTGCATCTGTCAGAATAGATTCTGGGATTTCAGTACTGACATCTGGTTCAGTATCCAACCCGTCCGTGTCGGTTAGCGCAGAGACAGAGTCAAGATCTTGCTCTACAGCTTCAGTGTTCATGGTGGAAGCGATCGCGTCGTCAGAACCTTGCATCTCTTCTGGTTCTAAGAGGTTTGCCACATCCTCCAGCAGTTCTGCCTCTGGATAGAAAGATTCGGTCGGCTCTGCATCGCGGTCAACCGATCCCGCTTCATCTTCCGCTTGATCCAAGGCAGGAGCGATCGCCATCCGATCATTGCCAGTCGTTTCAGCGTCAAGAGGCTGGATCTGGGTATCGGCACTAACGAGACCTTCAGGTTCGATCGACGGTTGCAGATCCGGCTCAGAGGCGATCGCCCCTTGCGCTTCCAACTCCCCATCTAGAACGGTGGCACTGATTAACTCACTATCGATTGCCGGCGCCGAGGCCGCACTCACCATTGCCCGCTGCGCGTAGTATCGGTGGTAGCGATCGTAGCTGTAGGCTTTGGTGGTGTGGGAGCGAATGCCGTTGGCAACGATGCCCAACACTTGAACAGGCATCACCTCCAAACTATCCAGCGCTTGCTTCAGCTCCACACGGGTCGTTGTCCCTAAGCCCACCACCATAACCATGCCATCGGTATGCGCCGCCACCAGACCGCTATCCGTAAATCCCAACAACGGTGGCATGTCGTAAATGACCAGATCAAACGCATCCGAAAGCTCGTGCATCAGATCTCTCATCGCTACCGAGGACAACAAGCGCACCGGATCGGTCGGAATGCTGCCTGCGGGCAACACCTGCAAATTTTCATCCAAAGCGGATTGTAGACAGTCTTGCCAGGGGATCTGTTGGCCTAGAATTTCGCTGAGTCCAGCAGAGTTGGGAAGCTGAAGCCGCGCATGGATTTGGGGCAACCGCAAATCGGCATCCACCAACAAAACCCGCTGCCCCATCACGGCTGCCGCTTTCGCCAGGTTAACCGCTGTGGTGGATTTGCCCTCGGCGGGAATCGCAGAACTGATGACGAGCGATCGCACCGAGCGATCGCTTTTGAGAAAGCGCAGGTTCGAGTAGAGGGTTCGGAACGCCTCCAGGAACGACGCCATCTCATAATCGCCCATCCCAGAAATTGTGGGGTTAACAGGAGGAGAAATCCGACCCGGCTTTGCGGGTTGCAGCGTCTTGAAAAAGGGAATAATGCCCAGCATGGGCAGCTTCGTAAAGGTTTTGAGGCTGTCGGGGGAATGGAACGATCGATCGAGCTTCTCTGTTAATAAGGCGGCGGCGGCTCCCATAGATAGGCCAGCGATCGCGCCGAGGAGTAGTCCCCGCAAAATCTTAGGCGAAATGGGGCGATCGCCCACGGTCGGTGGTGAAACGATGACTGGATTGGAGCTAGCCTCTTGATACTGTTGAGCAATCTCGGTCAGCACCGCCTCGACTTCGCTAGGGGAACCACCCTGATAGCGAACTGACACATTTCGGCTATCTTGGGACGTCATCACGAGATTTTCCGACAGCGTTTGATAGGTCACGTCCGGATAGTCGGGGTTCAGAGATTCGGCGGTTGCATTCAAAACCGCAGGCAGATTCGGTTCGAGTTCACGGGATGCATCATCCACCGATTCGGTGCTGTCTGGAGAGAGGCGCACCTGCCCCTCATATATGTAAGGACGGGTCAGCGTCCATGCCCACACACCCGATGCCGCCGCTAGCGCTGCCGTGGCGATCGCCCATTTTCGGCGTTGAAAGATCTGAAACACGCGATCCGTGGCCGTAGCGTTTGCCCGATAGAGAGCATCCGCACTCAGCGATGGTTGGGCAGCAGGCTGTTGAACAGAAACGGAGGGTCGGTTGGATTCGGCTAGCATGGTAAACCCTGAAATCTATAGATAAGTTCAGCAATGGGTAAGAGCCTTTGATGTCGAAGCCTCTCGTTAACTCTTTACAGCGCTTCTATGCTTGACCCGTACAGTTTTGAAATAAGGTTGAATGGTTGCCGGAGGCGATCGCCCGATACGAATGTTCATCCCAACGCTCGGTTTCTGTGATTTTTAGCTACTATCGCAATAGGTTAAATTGTTGGAAATCGCAATTTTGCTGCGTTAGGACATTAAGCCATCCCTAAAGAAAGTCAGTCATGCACATGAGTCAAAAAAGACGCTAGATGTTCCGGCTGATCCGGATTAGGGCGATCGCCTATCTCCCATTTTTCATCAGGTTTGCGCATCCCTTGAGGGGTTCACTCACGCCTCTGCTCCCGACTCTCAAAACCGTGTAGTTTTGTATTCCCTGATCCATCCGGATAAATCTGAACTAAATTTAATACGATGCACTAGAATTAGAGTCAAAACTGGCGATCTAGCTGCAAACTATCCTAATGCTGTGGTTGCTCCCTATCGTATCTGGAACTCGTAGGTAAACCGTGACTGGCATTCTTAAGAACCTCGTCTCTAAAAAAACGAAAGGTATTGGGGTTGAACTTGCCCCCGATCGCCTTAACGTTGCTCAGCTTCGGAAAAAAGGCCAAGGCTTCCAACTGACAAAGTTGGTTTCGGCTGAGGTACCTCCCGACATTTTCCAAGAGGGGCGCATTATCGACACCCCTGCCATGGCTGAACTGTTGCAGCAAACCCTGGCAGAAAACAAGATTAAAGCGAAAAACGTGGCGACGGCCATTCCGGGTGGACGAGATACCATAACCCGCATCATTCCGGTTCCAGCAGAGCTGGATGATCGGGAACTGCGTGAAATGGTCTTGAATCAAGAAGCCGGACTGTATTTGCCCTTCCCACGCGAAGAAGCAGACGTAGATTATCAAAAGCTAGGCGTCTTTGTGGACGAAGACGGCATTGATAAGGTGCAGGTGCTTCTCGTTGCCACCCGTAAGGATGTTACCGATTCTTACATTGAAGCCTTTCAACTTGCAGGTCTATCGGTCAATATCCTAGAGATCAGCAGTTTCTCTCTGATTCGCACCATTCGCGAACAGTTGCGCCAGTTCAGCCCCCAAGAGGCGGCGGCACTCGTTGATATCCAGTTTGATAACACTGAAATTTCGATTACGGTAGACGGGGTTCCTCAATTTTCGCGGACGGTGCCCATTGGGACATACCAAATTCAGTCCAACCTGAACCGCGCTATGCACCTTCCCCCCTCTCGGAATACGGATCTGCTTCAGGGGATGACGATTCCAATTACGCCGATGGATAGTGTCGGTGTCCCTAGCACCGCCGGACATAACCCTAGTGCCACGGCCATGTTGCGATCGCTCGGAGAACTGGCCGATGAACTGCGACGCTCTATTGATTTCTACCTCAACCAAGGGGAAAACATCGAGGTTGCCCAGTTGCTCCTGGCAGGTCCTGGAGCCGCCATCGGACAAATTGATGAATTCTTTTCCCAACGCCTGAGTTTGCCTGCAAGTCGCATTGATCCGGTCTCTGCGATATCGCTAGATCTAGAAGAAGAGATTTCAGACGCAAAGCGGGTAGGCTTGGGAGTGGTACTAGGACTCGCGTTACGGGAGGCGTGGTAGATCATGTATAGCTTAGACATTAATTTATTAAACGATCGCCAAGAGCGACCTGCAGAAAGGGAAGGGCGCGTTCGTTCGAGCGAGGCTCAAGGGTCGGGGCCGCTCTATGCCGGATTGATCGCGGCGATTCTGTTGCCAGCCCTAGTGCTGGGGGCGTGGGCGTTTTTGAATTTTCAAAATAAGCAGCTTGAAGAACGCCTCACATCGGTGGACGGAGACTTAGCTGAGGTGAACCAACTCCAGGCACAAGTGCAGCAAATCAATCAAGAGCAGCAGGCGGTGGAAGCAACAACCCTGGCGCTGGCGAGTGTGTTTGACCGAATTAAGCCGTGGTCTGCCCTTCTCAAGGATATTGGGGAGCGCACGCCATCCAACGTTCGCCTCAGTGGGATTGAGCAGGTAGACGTTGACTCCTTGGGCACAGCCGGGGCAACTCCAGGGAACAGCCAAGGAGTAAGTGGTGTTGTGGTTCGCGGCGTTGCTCGCACCTTTGACGATGTGAACGATATGATGCTGTTGCTGAAGCGATCGCCCTACTTTATTCCCGACAAAACCAACCTAGCCAACGCGGAGTTGACCAGCGACCCCACCCAGATTGAGGTCATTGAGGGGGCGCAAGGCCCTGTTGATCTAGAAGCATCATTGCCTCAGGTTGTGCAATTTGAAATTGAAACCCAGCTTAGCGATGCAGCAGCATCAGAGCTATTGCCCCAGCTAGAACAGAACCTAGCGGTAGGTCTTACAGCCCGGATTCGAGCATTACAAGAGAGAGGAGTTCTTCAACCATGACGGCGAGCGGCGATTTTATTCCAGGCGACCCCCAAGATTTTGAAACAGCCCCAGCCTACCCGACACTGTTCGGGATTCAGCTAACGCCAAGTGTTAGCGGAATTTTGCTGGGACTGTTGGGATTGTTTGGGGCGGGATGGCTCTATTTCAATCTTCTCAGTCCTACGTTACAGACCAATCAAGAACTGCGCGCCAACATTGCTGAAAAGGAGGCGCTCCTGGTGGATCAAGAAGCGATCCAAAAGCAAATTGCGGACGCTAAGCAAGGGTTGGCAGAGGCTCAGCAGTTGCAGGAGGATGTGTTGGGGCTCTTTGCAACCGAAGATAGCGTAGACACGCTGTTATTGGATTTGAATGCCCGAATTCAGGCCGCCAACGCTGGTATTCAGGATGAAGATCGGCATGCCAAACTGACGCAATTTGAGCTTGTGCCGGATCAATCCGGCATCATCAAGGATGGATCCCTAGGGCCAGAAGTGGACAACCGATTGCAGCGTCGAGTCTATAACGTTGGCTTAGAAGGAGATTTTGAGCAAACGCAGTCTATTATTCGCAACATTGAACGCTTGCAGCCTTTAACGATTATTCGAAGCTACAAGTCCGAGATCGATTTAAACAGTCAAGTCATTGAAATTGATCCATCAGGACGGGTTGTGCAGGCTGCGCCCCCCCCCCGTTTGGATACAACGTTTGAACTTGATGTGTTACTGCCTGCCCCTGAGGGAACCTACGAGGCGGCTCAACAAGCGGCTCAGGCTGATCAAGCCCCTGCTGCAAATAATGAGGCAGCACCAGCGCAATAATCGCTTTTGCTAATGATAGGCATGGCGTTTAATTTTGAGATTTGAATTAGCGCCATTCCCGTTTCTTCAAAATAAATTGCAAATTTTGGTGTATTTTTTAGCAACTGCGATACTCTATAGATAGAGTAAGGTGAGGAATAAACTAGAGTTCAAGCTCTAAATCTTGCCTGACTCGATTAGTTATTTAAACGGTATAGATTGATATCATAGGGGGCGATCGCCCTTCTAGCGTTTAGTCGCACGTTCTTTGCGAATGGGATTTTCTATACCACTTTTTTAAGATAAATAGGTTTTATTTCGGTTGTAGAAGAGTTTGCTTTAGGTCGAGAAAGTTGGGTGTGTGTAATTCGTTTGAGTCTAACGAACGACTTTGAAGGAGGAGGGGACAGTGAAACGTTGTTTCAAGCTTGGTGGTGTTGTTAGTGGGAGTGCAATGCTGGTGTTAGCCACACAGCCAGTGTTTGCCGATTCTGCTTTAGTCACAGGGGTGGCCGTCAATCAAACCGATGCAGGCTTTACCCTGATGTTGGAAACCGATGCGAGCGATCGCCCACAGGTCTTTACAGTGGTGCAAGGGAATAGCACGGTTTCGGACTTGGTTAACACCCAACTCCAACTGCCCGATGGCAATGGCTTTATCCAAGAGAATCCGGCTCCGGGCATTAGCTCTATCAGTGTTACCCCATTGGACGAAAACAGTGTGCGGGTAACAGTCACCGGAACCGACAGTGCGCCGCCTGCCCAAGTGAATGAGTCTGAGTCTGGACTGGTGCTGAGCTTCGGGGAAGTCGCGGATGCTGGCACCTCAACCGCTGTTTCTGTCACTCTGGATGAAATGGAAATCGCCCAGAATGCGGTTCCTATTCCCGTACAGCCTGTCCCCGCGGCTCCGACTGCCCCCGCGCCTCAACAAGGCCAATCCCCAACGCCGCAGTCCTCGATTGCCCAGCTTACCTCCCAAGATGTGCTGGTTCCCAACCCAGAGATTTATATTGACGGGGTTCCGGCTATCAATTCCAACACCGTTTATGCGCCTCCGCTTCAGTCCCGCGCTGTTCCGCCACCGTTGGGTGATATTTCGGTATCCACCTTTGACTCTGCTCTGGATGAAATTGACCTGAATACCAGCGAGGTTGTGCCCCGATTGGTGTTGCGCGATGCCCCCGTTCGGGATGTGCTGTCGTTGTTGGCACGAGCAGCAGGGTATAACGTTGCCTACACGGACGAGCAGACTGATACGCAAGCCTCTGGGCAACAAGAACCCCAAGAAGTGCGAGTATCGCTTGATATCGAGAATGAGCCTGTGCAAAACGTATTTAACTACGTGTTGCGGATTGCAGGACTGGAAGCAAATCTCGTCGGTCGGACGGTTTTTGTAGGGCCACGTCTACCGGATGATGCACGAAATGTGATTGCTCGTACCCTCCGGTTGAACCAAGCCATTGCTACTGACGCTGCTAACTTCTTGGCAACCCAAGGGGCGGAAGCACGGGTTCTCTTCGAACAAACAACGCTTGCAACACTTGGTGATGGTCAAGCGGCTCAACTTGTTGAAGTCGCTGAGCCTCCAGAAATTATTGCAGTTGACGTGCCTCCAGGAAATGGCCCTCTCTTATTGGCGGGACTGTCTGTAACCACCGATCCCCGTCTCAACTCCATCACGTTAGTGGGTTCACCTCGTAAAGTACAAATTGCGATGGACTTATTATCGCAACTAGATTTACGTCAACGTCAGGTTGCAGTGAACGTCAAGGTTGTGGATGTCAACCTCCTAGCCACGGAAGATTTCAACACCAGTTTCTCCTTCGGCGTGGACGACGGATTCTTTGTCAGTGATGGCGGTGCTGCCACCTTTGTATACGGAGAGGCACAGCCCCCCAGCATTACTGATGTGCAGCGGAGTCCGTTTAACCCGCCGATTACGCCCAATATCTACCCAGAAGCATCGGATGGCTTTACGGGGGTAGAACTGGCCCCGTTCCTCGATGCCCAGCCTGATGCCCCCTTTGGGCAAGGAACACCCCAACCCTTCGGCACACCGCCGTTCAACCAAATTACGGGGGATGAGCAAACTGGAACCCTAATTCCCTACACCGACCCTCGCCTCAACGACGGCACCATTCAGTCCTTTGCAGTTCCCGTATTTGACAATAATGGCAATATCGTAGGCTTCCAAACCCAACCTGGTATTGCCCTGCGCGGCCCCTTCGGTACCGACGAAAACCCCCTTCAGCCCGGTGTCACCTCCATTCAGGGTGGACAGGTTGAGTACGGCTTGCCGAGTCTGTTCCAGTATCCTAGTGATTTCTTGTTCCAGCTAGAGACCCAGGTGCGGAATGGGAGTGCTAAGATTCTGACCGATCCGACCTTGACCGTTCAGGAAGGGCAGCAGGCCACTGTCGCCTTAACACAAGAGGTCTTTGGTGGAATCGAGCGCGATATCTTCCTGGAGCGCCCGATTATTAAACAAGCGGGTCTCACCCTGGGCATTGTCATTAATCGGATTGACGACAATGGTTTTGTCACCATGCAGGTTAATCCGACCGTGACATCTATTGGTGGTACTGCAACAGGGCCAGCATCGCAGGGAACCATTACCCTCCTGCAAACCCGATCGCTCGAGTCTGGTCAAATTCGTCTTCGCGATGGACAGACTCTAATCTTGGCTGGAATTATCCAGGATCAGGATCGAGTCGATATCTCGAAAGTGCCTATTTTGGGTGATATTCCCATCCTGGGTGCCCTGTTCCGCAGCACCAACCGCACCAACGAACGCCGCGAGGTCGTTGTGGTTGTGACTCCACAGGTCATTGACGATTCCGATCTGTCGAATTTTGGATATCGGTATACCCCTGGTCGGGATGTGCGCGAGATCCTGCAACAGCAGGGCGTTCCGCTCCAGTAACCATGATTTCAGGGAAGCCAATCTCTACTCTCCGTTAGAGTGGCGGTTGGCTTTTTAGTTCAGCAGAGGTAGGGTTTCCTCCTCCAACCGCATTCGAGGCAACGTGCATGGTGGACAATGCTGGAAATACTTTAAGAAATGCTCAGGATCTAGATCTGGACTACGGCGGATTCACCCGAAATTTTGATCGGGTTACCCAACGGGATTCCGTTGATTTTTACCGAATCAAGGTTAAGCCTCGCAGTGCCCTTACGATTTCGGTTACGGGGCTGCGCCGTGCGCCCAACCTGCGCCTGCTCGATGCCGATGGTGATCTATTTGCCAAGCCGCAATTTTCTAGCCCTCCGGTCAATACCAACACCTTGCAGCGGATCTCAGTTCCCAAGGGCACCTATTTCATTAAGGTGGCCTACAGTGGCAAAAATACCCAATATCGGCTCAATGTTGGCGCGTTCAAACGCAAAGATCGGCGATCGCCCCGCAATGATCCCGATGGCCCCGGCGGCCCCAATAACGACCTTGCCCCCTACCGTCCCCAAAACGGACGTCCGATTCCGGCTAGTGTTCAGCCCATCACCTATTCGGACTTTGCTGGACCAAGCGATCGCGTTGACTTTTATCAGTTCCAGCTCCAAGAAAGACGGTACATTCAAGCCATTCTCTTTGATCTAAACAACCGTGCCAATATTGCCCTGCTGGATAAAAATCTTAACGTGGTTGCAGCAGCGCGCGATCGCGGCAACGATCCTCGCGAAATCAATCTCCGCGTTAACAAAGGCCAATACTACCTGCGCGTAACCTACGCAGACAAGCAAACGCGGTACAGCATGACCGTCTCCGCCACCCCCCGCAAAAACCCTTATTTCCCCGGCGGTGGTGGCGGTGGTGGTAGTCAGGAAGAGTTTCTGTTTGGGCAAATCCGCGACATTTTCCCTGGATCTGCCTCTAGCATTGGCGACTTCATCCCCGACTCTGCCCGCCCCGAAACCTTTACCGAGGTCAACGGCACCCTATTCTTCGTTGCCGACAATGGCACCTTTGGGTCTGAGCTATGGCGCAGCGATGGTACCGAGCAGGGTACACAACAGGTCAGAGATATTTATGTGGGCCGAGATGGCTCGAACCCATCGGACTTGGTGAACGTAGATGGTGTCCTGTACTTTGCGGCGGATGACGGTATCTTTGGGCGCGAACTGTGGCGGAGCGATGGCACTGAGGCCGGAACTGAGCTTGTCCTTGACCTGAATGTGGGCAGTGATTCCTCTAATCCCGCTGATCTTGTTAATTTCGGGGGGCAGGTCTACTTTGCGGCAGATGATGGCATCTTTGGGCGCGAAGTCCACAGCTATGATCCGGTTGCCAATCGCTCCACGGTACTGGACATCAAGCCTGGCCCCAACAGTTCCGACCCCACCGAGCTAACCGTATCGGGTCAAAATCTCTTCTTCGCTGCCCAGAACTTGAACGTTTTTGGGCGCGAACTTTGGGTCAGCGACGGAACCTCCCTCGGAACCAAGATTATTAACATTAACCGCAGTCCGAAGCAGGGATCGAATCCGTCAGATCTGGTGGATCTCAATGGTACCCTGTACTTTGCCGCCGATGATGGCATTGTTGGGCGTGAACTGTGGGAAAGCGATGGTAGTACTACGATCGACGATGGGACTCAGTTGGCTGCTAACATCAATGTCACAAGTAACCGGGCTAGCTCTAACCCCTCCTGGCTCGCTAACGTTGGCGGTACCCTATACTTTGCCGCCGATGATGGCACGGTGGTTGGTCGCGAACTTTATCGCTACAGTCCCACAGACAACGACTTTTCCTTGGTTGCAGACATCAACACCACGCCCAACGAAGGTTCGGATCCGACCGACCTCCTAGACTTTGACGGGACGCTCATTTTTGCCGCCAATGACGGCACAGTGGTTGGTCGAGAGGTTTACGTGAGCGACGGCACCAGCCGCACCACCCGTCTTGCCGCAGATATCAACAACACACCCAATGAAGGATCGGATCCGTCAAACTTTACGGTCATTAACGGGATTGTGTACTTTGCCGCCGATGATGGGATCTCTGGGCGAGAACTTTGGGGTTTGGCAAGGAGCGCTTAAAAAAACTTTTCACTTCTGCTGAATAATGTGATTAACATCACTCAACATTTGCGATCGCCAAGGCATTCTTTGGCGATTTTTTTGTCAACTCGCCTGTGAGAGCAAAAAATTAATTTGACGCTACATGTAGCGTTTTAGCACATAAACCGTAACAAAATACTCCATTTCTAACGGGGTGTCCCCCCCAGATGTAGAAAATTTTTCTAAAAATACCCTGAAATCCATATAAATTAAAGCTTTTATCCATCCATAATGCTAAAGTTGCTTTTAGAATAAAGCATTGAAAAATTGATTCTGGTGAAGTTTTAGGGATTACGATCAATTTCGATATCCCGATCCAGAATCAGCGATCGCACACGATCGCTATGGTGGCAAAACACGTTTAGCCTCGATGAAGTAATAAGGAGATCCTATGAACAAAGGTGAACTCGTTGATTCCGTTGCCGGAAAGGCCAATGTCACTAAGAAGCAGGCCGATGCCGTCCTCACGGCTGCAATCGAAGCCATTATGGAAGCGGTTTCCAAAGGTGAGAAAGTAACCCTCGTTGGCTTTGGTTCCTTTGAGCCGAGAGAGCGAAAGGCTCGTGAAGGCCGTAATCCCAAAACTGGCGAAGCGATGGAGATTCCAGCAACAAAGGTGCCTGCCTTCTCGGCTGGCAAGCTGTTCAAAGAAATGGTGGCACCCAAATAGCGGTTCGGGTGTCTAGTCAGTCGTTAGATCGACCCCATCACGGGGGAAATCTCATCTGGGCAGCTCAGCTCAGTGGGACTTCCCCCAGTTCTATTTTGGACTTCTCGGCCAGTATCAATCCCCTAGGGCCGCCCGCCAGTGTTCTGAGCGCGATTCAGCACCAGATCAATCAGATTCGGGTCTACCCCGATCCCGATACCCATGAATTGAGAACGGTGCTGAGTGCGTTTCATCGCGTTCCGGCTGACTTCATCCTGCCCGGTAACGGTTCGGCGGAGTTGCTCACCTGGGCCTGTCGGGAACTGGCGGAGTGCGATGCTACCTATCTGATCACACCTGCCTTTGGCGATTATCGGCGGGCTCTCCTGGCCTTCGATGCGACGATCGCCCCTTGCCCCATCGCCATACCTTCACCCCCTCCCGCTAATACCGCCCCCTTCATCACCGCTTTAAAGACCCTCCTAGACGCTCCTCCACAGGCAGGAGTACTGCTCAACAATCCCCATAACCCAACGGGGTATTTGGCCTCGTTAGACGTCCTCAGGCCGATTCTGGAGCACTTTGCGCTGGTGGTGGTGGATGAGGCATTTATGGATTTTTTACCCGGTGAACCCGAAAGTGTAATTCCCTGGATTGAACACTACCCCAATCTCGTCGTTTTGCGATCGCTCACCAAGTTTTACAGCGTGCCGGGACTCCGGATTGGGTACGCGATCGCCCATCCCGATCGGCTAAAGCGCTGGCAGCGGTGGCGCGATCCGTGGAGTGTCAATGCCTTGGCAACCGTGGCGGCGATCGCGGCGGTACAGGATCACGACTTTCAGCAGTGCACCTGGGACTGGCTATCCGAGGCGCGATCGCAATTATTCCAGGGCATCCAGGCGATTCCCGGACTCCACCCCCTGCCCGGTGCGGTGAATTATCTCCTCGTTCACAGTTCCGTTTCCGTCCCGGATTTACAATACGCACTCCTCCAACAGCACCAGATTTTAATTCGGGACTGCCTCAGTTTTCCAGAGTTGGGCGATCGCTTTTTCCGGATTGCAGTACGCACGGTTGCCGAAAATCAGCGATTATTGTCAGCATTAACAGAACGATTACCCACGTAATGTGCAACTTTTGCCGAACGATTACAAAGACTGCCCTCACCCTCGCCCTCGCCCTCTGAGAGAGGGAACCAGAACTGTCCGAAAGCCCTTCTCCCCCAGGAGAAGGGTTGGGATGAGGGCGCATTAGTTGCACATCGCGTATTACCCGCTTTCGGGCACAGCAACAGAACAGATGATGGTTAAGCATGGCCGTTGACTACGACATCGTAATTTTAGGAGGCAGTGCGATCGCGCGGTATGCGGCATGGCAGGCGGCACGGCTGCAGGCGCGGGTTGCCCTGGTTGAACCCGAAGATGTCACCCTCCTGGAATCCCATCCCCTCTACGCCATGCGCCAAGCCGTTTGGATGCAGTGGGCGGCGCAGCAAAGCCCTAACCCGCAGCAGCTTTTCCAACAACTTTTATCCGACTCCCCCACAGCGGAACCGTGTGATATTGCCCAGGGTTTAGAGTGGGCCACCAACGTCGTTGATGTCTATGCCGAGTGGCGATCGCCCGCCCGCCTAACTGCGGCTGGAGTAGACCTGATCATCGGTCAGGGTGAATTTTGTCGTCGTCCGGCGTGGGGCGTGATGGCTCACGGTCGGCTGCTGCGTGCCCGGGCCTACCTGCTGGCTCCTCCCTCTACCATGAGTACCCGCGTCATGCGGACATTGGATAACCTGGACACCGTCGATTTTTGGACGCCCGATTCCTTCTGGATGTATCCGCCAACCCAGTTACCCCAGCGGATGGTGATGGTGGGTGGCACCGTACGGGGCATCGAAATGGCGCAAACCCTCGCACGATTGGGGGTTGAAATCACCCTCGTGTGCGATCGCCCCACCCTGATGCCGGAGCTAGATACAGACCTCAATGCCGGACTGCAAACGCTGCTGGAGGCCACCGGAGTGTCCGTCTGGACGAATACCCACCTCAAATCCTTATCAGCTCCCAAGCCCACAGATCCAATTCATCTCACCTTGGCGCACCCGTCGCTACCGCCCCAATCCTTGAGTACGGATGGACTCGTGATTGATGCGCCTCTAGAACCACTGCTCACCCCGCTCAATCTCGAAGCCGTTGATCTGGATCCCAACGCCCTAACCGTGAACGATCGCCTCCAGACTGCGAATCCCCGCATCTACGCCCTAGCACCCACCCCGAATGCTGGCGATCTGACGGTCTATGCCGATCTGGCGATTCATAATGCGCTCTTTCCCTGGACGCGATCGCTCCGATCCGTTGCACCGCTGCGCGTGCTCTACTGCGATCCGCCCCTTGTCGCCTTGGGACTGACAGAAGCGGAAGCCCAGCAGCGCTACGGTAACGACGTGGTGACCCTTGTGCAGCCTTTCACATCCCTCCCGGCTGCCCATATCCGAAGTGACCTCACAGGCGTCTGCAAGCTGGTCTTGCGTCGGAATGGCAGACTGCTAGGCGCTCACGTGCTAGGCGATGGCTCCCTAGAAATGGCCAGCGCGATCGCCCTCCTCATCCAAAACCACGGCTCCATCCAACACCTCTTGACCCTGCCCCTACCCGACCTCAGCTTTGCAACCGTGCTAAAGCAAGCGGCCTACATGTGGCAACATCAGCAAAACGCCCACGGACTGCGTCGGGATCTGCTAGAAGGCTGGTTTGAATGGGTGCGATCGTGGACTCGCTAGTCTGAAAGTAGATCATGGCTGAAGGTTAAGATTTGACGACATACGGATGCCGCATGATCCGTCAAATGCGCTCAGGAGAGTAATATAGATCGTTGTGAAAATTCACTGTAGTCAGAGCCAACAGGCAATAGATCGGGTGTATTGACCTCCATTCCTACCTGGAATCTTGTGATGCCCTTATCTTTAGCCCCGTGGCGATCGCTCCTGGATTGCGCCAGCCCGTTTGCTCAAGACCTAGCGGCACCGTCTGCGTTCCGTCTGAGGGCAATACGCTATCGCAATACCGTTGAAAATACTGTCCATGTTAATCTCTACACCGCAAACGGCAAAGCTAAGGTATGAGTGCTTCAATTCGCTTCCTTATGTGTGCTCCCCATCATTACGATGTGGATTATGTCATTAACCCTTGGATGGAGGGTAATATCCACAAATCCTCGCGCGATCGCGCTGAGGATCAATGGGAACGCCTCTATCAAGTCATCGCTGAGCACGCAACCGTCGATTTAGTAAAGCCTCAGCCCGGTGTGCCGGATATGGTGTTTACCGCAAACGCGGGGTTGGTGTTGGGCGATCGCGTCGTCCTCAGCCGCTTCTACCACCCCGAACGGCAAGGCGAAGAACCTTTCTTTAAGGAGTGGTTCGAGTCCCAAGGTTTCACCGTTTATGAACTGCCTAAGGAACTGCCCTTTGAAGGCGCAGGCGATGCCCTGTTTGATCGCGAAGGTCGGCACCTCTGGGCAGGCTACGGCTTCCGCTCTGAGCTAGACTCCCATCCCTACATTGCTAAGTGGCTCGATACTGAGGTGCTTTCCCTCCGCCTCATTGACGAGCGCTTCTATCACCTCGACACCTGCTTCTGCCCGCTCACCGACGGGTACTTGATGTACTACCCCCCGGCATTTGACGCCTACTCCAATCGCCTGATTGAAATGCGGGTTCCTGCCGAAAAGCGCATCGTTGTTGAGGAACCGGATGCCGTCAACTTTGCGTGCAATACCGTGAATATCGATCGCCTGGTGATTATGAACAAAGCCAGCGATTCCCTACGCCACGAACTCAATACGCGCGGATTTGAAATTATTGAAACGCCGCTGACGGAATTCTTGAAGGCGGGTGGTGCGGCCAAGTGTCTCACTCTGCGCGTCACCGAACCGATTCGTCCAGAAGTTCACGCCGCCGCGTCGATCGAGAGTCGCACCGTTCAGCTGATTGGACACCTGCTGGATTCAGGGCTGATTAACCGTGCCCTGGATGTAATTACCGAAGGGGGTGGCAGCTTCCAGGTACTCAACTTCAACCTGGGCGAACAGCGACAAAGCACCTCTAGCGCCGAAATTCGCGTGTCGGCTCCCACCTTCGACGTGATGGAAGAAATCATGTCGCAGCTCATCGATTTGGGAGCGGTCGCCCTACCCCAAGAAGTGTGCGACATGAACCTACAAACCGTCACCCAAGACGGGGTTGCTCCGGATGATTTCTACGTCACCACCATTTATCCCACCGAGGTGCGCGTTCACTGCGAGTGGGTGCTGGTGCAAAATCAGCGCATGGATGGCGCGATCGTGGTGAATCCCGATGGCGAACCAAAGGCAACCTGTAAACTGCTCCGTGACCTGAAAGTGGGCGATCGCGTCGTGGTCGGCGTCGAGGGTATTCGCACGGTTCGCAAACCCGCCGAACGGGATCAGCGCAAGACCTCTCAAGAATTTACCTTTATGGGTTCAGGGGTGTCCAGTGAGCGCCGCGTGGAGCTGATCGTGGAGCAGGTCGCCTGGGAAATGCGGAAACTTCGCGATCAGGGCGGGCGAGTCGTCGTGACGGCTGGCCCGGTCGTGATCCATACGGGTGGTGGCGAACACTTAGCCCATCTGATCCGGGAAGGCTATGTCCAAGCGCTACTGGGCGGAAATGCGATCGCCGTTCATGACATTGAACAAGCGATGATGGGCACCTCCTTAGGGATGGACATGAAGCGCGGCGTTTCGGTACGCGGTGGCCATCGTCACCACCTGAAGGCGATCAACACTGTCCGTCGCTATGGCAGCATTGCCCAAGCGGTAGAACAGGGTGTGATTCAGAGTGGCGTGTTCTACGAATGCATCAAGAACAACGTACCTTTCTCCTTGGCTGGCTCGATTCGGGACGATGGCCCCCTACCGGATACCAAGATGAACCTGATCGAAGCTCAGGAAGAGTATGCCAGCCTGATCAAAGGGGCAGACATGATTCTGATGCTGTCTTCCATGCTCCACTCGATTGGTGTGGGTAACATGACCCCTGCGGGTGTGAAGATGGTCTGTGTAGACATTAACCCTGCGGTCGTAACCAAACTGAGCGATCGCGGCTCGGTGGAGTCTGTGGGGGTTGTCACTGATGTGGGCTTGTTCCTGAGTCTGCTGGTGAATCAGCTAGAGCGTCTCAACCGCCGACCCGTTGAAGTGTAGGTGTTTTAGCCCTGTTAGCTTTGAGTAAGGTGGGCACAGGGCTACTGCCCGTGTCCACCAAAACCTAGGGCAGAAATGGGCAAACTTTGCTGTGTATTGAAGTTTGGATTAATTTTCGTATCGAGGATGAACCGGACCGGTCTTCGGCGAACCTACCAAACTATCCGGTTCGGTTTGATTTTTGGATAGGGTTGTCCCTATCGCGGGAGCAGATCTGGACTCTTCTTCAGCACGCTCGATGAATTCCCATCCACCCATTCTGGCACCGAAGAGTGCAGGGAGAACCACAGACCACCCGAAACCCGATATTGTTGTTTTGATTGCCGGGTGTGTTCCGATGGCGGTTAGCGGAACGGCAGTTTCCAGGATTGTTATACCAGGAACCGCCCCGCATCAGCTTGGCTGACCTGCCCCGCTCGAATCATAGATCATTACTCCACGACTGACGAGAAGCGAAGGGTATGATTTAAGGTTTGGTAAACACCAAGTTGGAGAAAATGTCTTGGCGGAGATGCCAGGTGTCTGCATGCTTGAGATGGGCGTTCCAACTCTGGAGAGACCGGGTGATCTGTACAAACGTGATCCATCCTACAGCATAGCGTTTCTTTATCACCCCAACGGTCGGTACCGTGGTGATTGCGGTGATTGTCAGTAGCCAACGCCAAACCCTCACGCCCATAGAGTCTATCCCGAACGAATTTGAGACGAAATGAACCGTGGGCTGATTTTATCCCATGTTGTTCGGTTGAGGAGTGGTGCCGTTGGACAGGGTTTCACGGTCACCGATTCCTGCATTCACGTGAGTCCTGGTTTTCCACCCGCCCAATGATCACTGTATCGCCCTCATCGCCGCTGATTAGGGGCTGTAGCGAATCACGTTCGCATCCTGCATCAGAAAAGCGTCTAGGTGAAGCAAGTAGGCCCGTTGACCAAACCGATACAAGGAAGTGCGTTAGTTTATAGGTGTGTCCTTTGGCTCAAGGAGAACGAAGTATGTTTCCCTTCTGGATGTCCCCCTGCTGTTCATCGTCGTCAAAATCCTCCCATCGTCAGCAACAGTTGGAATTTCTAAAGTGGGTTCGTGACAATCTGGAGACTCGGCTTGCGGCTACCAATGCGGCGATCGCCACCATGGAGCGACAAATGAACGAGGAATCCCCCGAAAGCCCAACCCCATAACCTCATCGCCATCTCTAGGTGCAGAGGTGGCAAAGTATTACGCATACATAAAAACGTAGGGTGAGCCATGACCCACCCTACCCTGAAATCAAGGAACAAACTTACTCAGCCGTTGCCAGTTCTGCATCTGTGCTGCCGCGTGTGCGACGACGGGTGAGGGTATTGAACAACATTTGACCGATCGCCTTGATCAAGTTACCTTCCAGTTCCTTGAACATGGCCATATTGCGACCGAATGCCGCATTTGCTTCATCCACGATCGCATCAGCCATCGCATCATCAATGGGCAGCTCATTCAGCGCTTGGCGATAGGTATTCTTAAACTCCTTCTCGTCGGGAATATCCGCAAACTCGTAGAAAGCGGTTCCTTCGCCATCGGTTAGGTTCATACCTCGCTGAGCGATGCCTTTCAGGATCTGTCCACCCGAAAGGTCGCCCAAGTAACGGGTATAAGACTGAGCGATTAACAGTTCAGGCTGAGTGTTCGCCACTTCGTGAATGCGGTCAACATACGCTTGAGCGGCAGGAGAGGGCGAAATCTGATCGCGCCAGGTGGAGCCGAAATAATACTGCAAATCTTTTTCCAGACTGGCTTTGCGATTTAGCTCTGGGAAGTAGACCTTGGAGAGAATAGGGTGATCCTTATGGCGCTCCATCTCTTCTTCGATGGTGGAATAGACGAAGTAGAGGTTCGCAACCAACTTCCGATAGGACTCCTTTTCAACAACTCCCTTAAGGAAGCACTTCACGAAGCCAACGTTTTCTGCCATCGTATGGGATTTTTTCGTGCCTTCCCGAAGCTTAGTTGCTAAATTGCTGCTCATGCTAAATATCCTAAGTAAATGTCGTCACTCAACGCTAAATGGTTTAGATTTTTCCCAGCGCATCAAACACAGCCGACATATTCCTATGCCTGCTGTTCAATCACTTCCTAAATTGTTACAGTAATCCGATTGGATGAGAGCTTTTATTAAAAATGTTTACGGAGCAAGCGGGTAATGACTCCGATCCATCGGGAATTTGCGCGGGATAGCAGCGAAATTCAAAGCACTGAACCCTAATTTAAGACGGAATAAAGCGGGTTTGCCTTAGCCTGGGCGTCTGAAATATTGAGACAAGTTTCGCAATAGTTCTCAATACTTTGCTCCTTTTATATTGATGCCGAGTTCAGCGTTCCTGGTTTCAGATTCGGAGGAGTTTTTGAGTCGAACGATAAAACGAGTTCCACGCTGCCCGTGCTGAGGCATAGGGGCGATCGCGACGGGCGACACACCCTTGCTCAACGGCGTGCCTCGTTTCAGGATTTGCGAAGAATTTTGAAATTAAATATCTGTAAATGTCTTGCAATCAAGACATAGGCATACAGCGCTTGAAAACTCTATACAATCAGCGTTTTGCCACAATCTAGAGTGTCATATAGTATATCTAGATACAGAAATAAAAATATTTTTAGGCAGGGGGTACTATGAAACATGTTTTATGCGAGGGACAACCCATCCAGTTCTCACCTCATTTGGGTCAACGGCAAACGCTGGGAACCTTAGCCGGAGTGTCGATCGCAACCTTGTTAGCTGTCAGTGCTCCCGCCTATGCCCAAGAGTCCCAGGCAGCCTATTTGCCCCCCATGCCAACACCAGAGAATGCTTCGAAGCTAGAGTTGGAATGCGTGCCCCAAGGTGAGAAGTTTTTGTGCGAGGTTGCTGATGATGCCGCGATCGCTCCATCGTTGGATGATGCAAAATCCTCAGACAAGATTGCGGCCACAACCTCCCTCGCTGCATCATCAGACGCTAGCCGGATCCGCGTTTCTAATCTAGCGTTGGCGATCGCCGTATTCTTGTTTGGAAGCGTTGCCTTCAAAAGGATGATGCACCGTAAGCATGAAGGCAGTGATGCCGATCAACTGGAAAAACAGATCGAACTTTTAGAGCGAATTTGGCATAAAGGAACATCGGTCTAGCGGATCGCTGCCGAAATGATGGATTTATAACGGCTCAACCTGTATCTTGAGAGAGGAGGGTGGAGCCAGGGTAATGCCGCGCCGCTGGGGTTTTAGAGGGCGATCGCCCACCACCTGCATCCGAAATTGGGAGAGCAGGGTTGCAATCACCAGCTTCATTTCATACTGGGCAAAGGCCATGCCGATACAGCGACGATTGCCGCCCCCAAAGGGAAGGAACTCGTAGGGCGAGAAGGCGCGCTCTAAAAAGCATTCGGGCTGAAATTCGGTGGGATTGTCATACACCTTCGGGTTTCGGTGAACCAGATCAATGCAGGGAACCACCAGGATTCCGGGGGGATAGGTTTGTCCCTGGATCTCTAGCGGTTTTTCGAGCAAGCGCGGAAAGGTGATCGGCGCAACGGGATAGAGTCAGAGGGCTTCTTGGCAAACCGCGTTCAGGTAGGGCAATCGGGCGATCGCCCCTAGGTCAAACGGTTCGGATGCGATCGCAGGCTGCACCTCGTCCCGTAGCCGCTGTTCAATGGCCGGATTGCAATGAATCCAGTACAGTGCCCAGGACAGGGCAGAAGCCGTGGTTTCGTGTCCGGCCAAGAGGAGGGTCATCAACTCGTCCCGCAGTTCCAGATCGCTCATGCCGTTGCCGTTTTCATCCTTGGCGGCCAGCATCAGCGTCAAAATATCTTGCCGATCGGGATCAGGGTGGGCACGGCGATCGCCAATTTCGGCATAGAGCAACCGATCCAACTGTTCCCGCTGCCGCACAAACCGACCCCAAGGACTCCATGGCCCCCAGTCTTTTTGGAGCGATCGCATGAATATAACAATCCTATTTGGATTGTGAAATGTGC
>JACYMB010000281.1 GCA_015272205.1 Synechococcales cyanobacterium T60_A2020_003
ATGTACTTATCTACTGAACATATTTAAGTAGCTTATCTTATTCCGCCTAACGGTCGGCTGCAACCCGACTGTTAGGCGAACCCGGTCTGCGATGAATACTCACAGTTCATCGTCGCCAGGAAAGCGATTCTCTCCGCCTGGTAGGTTCAGCCAGCTCAACTCCCACTCGTCCTGCTTTTTCCCCCGATTGTTGATGACTCGTGACGTTATGACCTTCCCCCTTTCAATCTTGACGTGAACTTCCTCTTCAAATATAGAACCGAAACCCATGTGGACGTATTGCAGCATTTCACCCCTTGGGATACGAAGGACGCCTGAAAACCAGTCTGCCAAAAGGGGTTCTTCCCCCTGCAATCGGAACCTACCGCAAAGATCAACCAGATAGAACTGTCCATCCTTAATCTCCCATGTTCCCTGATATCCCCGCCAACAGGCCGTCGAGAGTAGAATGAGAGAAATGGGAGCGGAATCATCATGCTTTGCCTTGTCCGGGTCTATCTCGATGATTCTGGGATGTCCCTTTGGAAGTGGTGGGCAGAACGCCATCGAAGTCTCTTTCCCGTCGAAGATCAAACGCTCACCGATTTGCGCCGTCATATGCAGCCTCCTATCCGTCTAACATCCTATCCGTCTAACAATTTATTATGTGGAAAGTTTCTGTATAAAACCCCCACTCCAGGGAGTTATCCGGAAAGTTTCTATTGAAATGCTGATTTTCCATAATTCAACCGAAACTTTCTCGATAATATCCAGATTTTCAGGAGTTATACGGAAACTTTCCGTATAATTTCAGAATTCAGATCTCAGTAATGCGTGTAATATTTACCACATCATCGGATCTGTAACATCTGCCATCATGTCAAACCCATCAAACCCTCCAAAATTACTCGAAGAGGTGCGGGATGTCCTGCGCCGCAGGCACTACTCCTACCAAACTGAAAAAACCTACATTTACTGGATTAAACGCTTCATTGCCTTCCATCATATGAAGCCCCCACGGGACATGGGCGCATCTGAAATAGAAACATTTCTCACCCACCCCGCCGTTGATCAAAACGTGACCCCATCTACTCAAAATCAAGCCCTCAGTGCGCTGATATTTCTATATCGCGATGTGTACCAATGGGATACCAACTGGGGCTTAAACGCAGAGCGAGCCACACCGACCCGCTACCTACCCACAGTGCTCACCCCAGACGAAGCCCGCCGCATTCTCAACACCCTTCCCGGCGTTTATCAACTCGTTGCCAAAGTGCTTTACGGTAGCGGTTTGCGTCTCAGTGAAGGATTAAGATTACGAGTCAAAGATTTAGACTTTGGGCAACACTAAATCGTAGTTCGCGACGCAAAGGGCAATCGCAGTCGAGTCACCATGTTACCCATAGGGTTAGTTGACCCTTTAAATAGACATTGGCAGTGGGTCAAACAACAACACCAGCAAGATTTAGACCAGGGATATGGATCGGTATACTTGCCCTATGCCCTTGAGCGAAAATATCCAAAGGCCAGTCGGGAATGGGTGTGGCAATACGTTTTTCCAGCCGATCGGCGATCGCTCGATCCTCGCAGTGGCATTTGTCGGCGGCATCATCTCCATGAAAGTGGACTCCAAATGAAAGTGGACTCCAAAAAGCCCTGAAGCAAGCCATCCGGGCTGTAGGGATTTCCAAGAGGGTGAGTTGCCATACCTTTCGCCACAGTTTTGCCACCCATCTCCTGCAAAACGGCTACGATATCCGCACCGTGCGAGAACTCCTAGGCCACAAAGACGTAAAGACCACCATGATCTACACCCATGTCCTGAATCGGGGTGGGTTGTACGTACGAAGTCCGCTAGATGCTTAAACCAATGTCTTAAAGTCCAACTACCGATGCAATCCTGGAATCCCTGATGTCGTAACGCATCGTCAACTCAAAACTCAAAACTCAAAACTCAAAACTTAAAACTCAAAACTTAAAATCGGTATTGCGATTAAGCGTGTTCAAAACATCACTCCCACAAATCTCCCTCAACTCGCCCCCCATTACTCCAACACCTCCAGCACCGCCTTGGGAGACAGCTTCGACTTAAACCACACCACCTTCGCCGGAATCTCGCTCACCTTCACCCCCGCTTTCTCCAAATTCAGCCGTTCCGAAATCGCCAGAATCAGGTTGTCACAATCCGACTGCCGCACCTGAGAGAACTTCTTGCGCAGATAGTCCGGTCGCCAGTAGCCTACGATTTCTAACAAATAGATCCGTCCATCCGGATGCACTAGCCGAAAATCCGGAATCATCACACTCCCCGGAATCGGAATCAGATCCACCTCTCGTTCCAGCATCCAATCCGATTTCAACGCATCCCAACGATCGGCAAACGACGCCTCCAGCATACTGTCGTAGGGTTTGCCCGGTGGATAGTGGGTTTGGAGCGTGTAATCAGAAGAGAGCGTAAAGTGACGCGTAGACTGTTTTTTGGTGTAGCTATCGCGCCAAAGGAGTGTCGCTTTTAAACTCCATTTGGTGACGTGGAGCAAGGCAGGCAAGAGTTTCGCCATGTCCAGCCCATAGCGAGTGCTGGGTTTGAATAGACTGGTGGGGCCATCGATTGTAATCGTAAATCCATGGTCGGCATCACCTTCGATATAGGCCATCAGGCGAAAGAGTTTGAGGTAACGGAAGAGCAGTTTATATTCACCCGGATCGTTGCGGTGTGCCTGGATCACCACTTGGCTCGCTTTATAGAAAATACCCTGCACCTGCGCTAAGTTGTAGCGGTGGATCAGTTGGTCAGGGGTGACGGGTTCAAACTCGGTGAGGATCCGATTTTCCTCTAGGTCGGCGTAGAGTCCGGCACGGATTTGGGCGGGAAAGACTTCGCGATCGAGTTCGTGGCTGAGGGTTTGCGCCAGGGTTTGCAGGGTGGTGTCAGCTTGGTCGGGAATGGGGGGATGCTGAGCCGAAAGGGCAAAGACCCGCTGACGGAGATCCTGGGGGTCAAGGGGACTCACGATCTCAAAATTGCTGAGGTTGCTGCGGAGAATGTGAGCGAGGCCGCGCTTGATGCGGTAGTCGGTTTCTTCGCCTTCAATGTCTTGAAGATGGCGGTTGAGTTCTCCCTGGGTTGCCCCCACCGATTCTTGAAACAGGGTGATCAGTTCAGTGGCGATCGCCCGATTTTCGGCATTTAGCGCCAGTTGCTTAGCCACCACCGATTCCCCTTGGGGACGATGCATTAATAAATCTGTGGGCAACATATCTGAACTCGAACTTGGGTTGGTGGAAAATCACCCGCCTAGGTGAACCATCAAGGCGACGCTGGGTTAGCGGTTCGTTTCTTAAGCTTAGAGTATCCTTCCATGAAGGATGAATTCCTCGGAAGGATATTCCTTGAGATCTTGGGGGCTTGTTTGATCTCAGGAGACCCGGCTTCGGCGGGGTCTTTTTTTATGTCTTGATTTCCGGATGGGCCACGAGCCAACGTTGAATATCCGCCTGAACGCGATCGCCAATTTCCCACGGAAACAGGTGCGCCACGTTGGAATACACCCGGCACTCCGCTTGGGGCAGATGCTTAGCGGTTTCCAGACTGGATTCTACGGTAATATGGCGATCGCCCTCCCCCGCCAGTACCAAACTCGGACACTGAATATTTTTTAAGTCTGGTAAACGGTTATAGCGCGATCGCAACGCTTGATTTAGGGCATTGGTGGCATGGGACGAAGTTTGCAGATAGGCAGGCAATGCCTCCCGTGCCAGAAATCCGTAGGTTTTGGGCGTATGTTGCTGCACCAGATAGCGAAAGAGCGATCGCTTGCCTAGCTCAATCCCCACGGAGTTTCCAGGGCTGATCCGGTTCACCAACGACGCCATGCCCGTCAACAGATCATCCTGCCAGCCCGTGCGGGGATGATTACTCCACGGTCGCGCCGAAGTGGCCACCAAAATTAATCCACTCACCCGATCCGGATGGCGCAACGCCAGCTCTAGCGCTAAAATTCCACCTAGCGACCATCCCAACGCTACAAAGCGGGATACTTGAAACCGATCGAGGAGGGCATCTAAATCCATCAAATGCTGATTCATTCCAAAGGGCTGGGATACCCGACTTTTCCCGTATCCTCGCAGATCAGGAGCGATCGTCCGAAATTCCTGGGACAGAAATGACGTAAACACCGACATACAGTATCCTGCACCCGGATGCCCATGCAGACAAAGCATCGGAAATCCAGTTCCCGATACAGTACGATGCAGGTTCATGGGTGATAGCTGGCTAGGGGGTAAGGTTGTCATTGGCGTCATCTATCTGTTGTGGAACGAGATTATGAATATCAATCGGGCGTCAGATCTACGACTTCTCATTCAACCCCCAACAGGTACGGCTAGACACATAACAGAAATCGTAGATCTTGGAGGGGGCGATCGCCTAAATTCCAGACTTACACTGTTTTGACGGAGCATTAAATCAGGAGCATGGTGCTTTATAATTCTTTAATTTCCGGCAAACTGGGGTCGTGGTTCCAACGGCGAGCTGAAAGGAACTCCTTTGCATCTACGCTATACCTTACGGCAAGGGTCATTCGCCAAATCCCCCTATGAAACGACGACAGGTGCCCATCAGCCAATATCAACACTTCGATGCCCGGAGCAGCGGGAGGGTGCAAATCATCCTTATGAAACGACAAGCCCAGATCAGACGCAGGCGATTTGTATCATTTCTAGCACTGATGGTTCTCGCGATCGGTCTTACACTCCTGATTGGATTACACGACCAACTCGGCAACCGCAACACTGCCCCTGCTGCCACCCTCTCCTCTATTCATAATGTCGATCTTGCGATCCTCAGCGACACCAATCGCGACGGGATGATCACGAAGGAAGACATGGACGATCATGACCGTTGGTCTTGGGGGTCAGGGGCGTTTATCCTCGCCAATGTAGACGACGACGACCAAAATCAGGAAGTGGATGCCCTAGATACGGTCGTCAACGGGGAGAAAGACGCTGAAGACTTAACGCTCATTAAAGTGCTGCTGTCCGATGACTTGGTGCGAAACAATCCTCGGCTCCAGCTCTCGGTAGATAATAGGGGTAACCGCCATACCCATGTCTTCCAAAAAGTCGGGGATGCGTGGGAGTACCTGAATCTGCGATCGCCTGCCGAACTTACGCTGAACTCCGATAATCCTCAAGATCTCACCCTAGGCATTGAAGCCACAGCATTCGCCGATGAAGACTGGGATGGCATTGTCAAACTCCGCCTTGAGGCGATCGTCCCAGATCACTCAGACAACAACGATCCCATTACTGATTCCCTGCAAATGCGGGTTAGCCCCTGGTTAATGCTGCCCAACACTGCCCAATCCACCGATGTCTACGTGGGTGAGGGGCACTATAACAATGAACCCATGCTGGCTCAGCTTCAAGACTCCTTACCCAGTTTGGGCGTGACCATGCACACCGTCTTCGCCGAAGCCTGGGAAGAAATGTGGCTGCAAGACACGATGGAAATTGGGTATCAGCAAACTCCTGGGCATCCGATCATGCATGTCGTACTCCAGGCTAACCGGGGGATTGATCCGTTCCCTCCTACGCTGCTAGGGCCAGATATGGGCTTTATCACCGTTGGTAAATATCGCACTGTGCCCCTCGAAGATGAGCTGGTTGACTGGATGGGCAACCTAGAAGTGACCCCCCCGCTTCCCGGATATCCCCTAGGCCGCATCTACTACGGCAAAAATATTGAATCAGGCGTTGGTTTTGCCCCGGCGATTGTGGCGTTTTTGGAAGCGCAGAGCGTCCAGTTTCCTGTGGCAGTCGATACCTCCTGGCTCTTGGTGAAACACGTTGACGAAATTTTCAGCTTTGTGAGCGATCGCAACGGCAATCCCTACCTATTGATGAACAACCTCCAAGAAGGCGTCGATCTTGTAGAAAAGCTCCAATCTTCTTACCGGAAGGGAGACAAGTATGTGGGCGTTCCCGGTACCTTAGTCGATGAAGCGCTAGAGTACGTCGAGGACAATCGTTGGCTACAGCGCGAAAAGCTAGACCAAATTTTGGTGAAGGCCGAGCACGACTTCAACCTTGATCCCAAACAGGTGATCACACTACCCGTCATGGTTTACAGCACCACCGAAGCTCAAACCCTATGGTCGAATCCGGTGAACTCCGTCCACATTAATGGAATCGTGTTTGTGGGCGATCCCGTTGCTCCCCAAGTCAAAGGTAAAGACCTAATCCAAGCCGAAATTCGGCAAAAGCTAGAACCTTTGGGGCTCGAAGTGCAGTTCCTAGACGACAGCGCCTACCAAGCCAACGCAGGTAATGTCCATTGTGCAACCAACTCCAAACGCCTCCCGGTCGTGGATGAAATATGGAAGCATCTGCCCGATGGCTTGGTTCAAGACTCCTAAAGCGGTCTTTTTAAATTTCAGTTTTGAGTTGAACTGGGATGTCCTGTTTGCAGAACACCCCAGAGAAGGCGTTAGTAGATAACAAACGCAAAGATGGTGCAATATATCGATAACTCTTAACGCTTTTCAGTACCCTGATTGGGTGCGCCTTCTATACCGGTGTTGCTCGTGCCCGACTCAGGGCGTGCCTCGTCCTTCGCATCTGACTCTTCATACATTCCGGTATGGCGGCTCGCAGGATCCACTGGGGTTTGATAGCCACCTTCAGAACCGGAGCGCTTCATGTCTTGGTTATCTTTTTTTTTGATTAGTCATAGGGCAATTTCCTGTCTAAATTAACTAGGACTATCGTAGAAAATCAGGCATGACATTCCCCTCTCTCATAGGGATGGGCATGACCTATTCTAAAGATGGATTAAACCCACCAAAGGTCATCTATAACCCATGCGAGTCATTACGGTTGCAGCAATCCAGGCAGCGATGCAGGATGATCCTGAAGCGAACGTTGCCCACATGACGACCCTCATCCGAAAGGCAGCGGCAGCGGGGGCAGAGGTTGTGCTTCCTCAGGAGTTGTTTAGCCTGCCCTACTTTTGCAAAGATCAAGATCCGCGCTGGTTTGAGGCGGCCTACCCTGTGGAGGATCATCCAGGGATTCAATCCATGCAGACCTTAGCGGCGGAGTTGCAAATCGTGTTGCCTGTTAGCTTTTTTGAACGGTGCAATACGGTGTTTTTCAACTCCGTCGCGATGATTGATGCCGATGGTTCCCTATTGGGCGTGTATCGCAAATCCCACATTCCCGACGGGCCAGGGTATCAAGAAAAGTTTTACTTCTCCCCAGGAGATACGGGGTTTCGAGTTTGGTCTACTCGCTATGGCCGCATTGGAGTGGGCATTTGCTGGGATCAGTGGTTTCCAGAAGCGGCACGGGCAATGGTTTTGCAGGGGGCAGAACTGCTCCTTTACCCAACCGCTATCGGATCTGAGCCGCCCGATCCCGCCTGGGATTCTTGCGACCACTGGCGACGGGTCATGCAAGGCCACGCTGGCGCAAACCTAGTGCCCCTTGTCGCGTCTAACCGCACTGGACACGAAGTCGGAAAAACCTGCGAGATTACTTTCTACGGTTCCTCGTTTATTGCAGGGCCAACGGGCGAAATCGTGGCTGCGCTGAATCGGGTTGAGGAAGGTGTGATTACGGCAACGTTTGATCTCGATGCGATCGCCCAAATGCGAGCTACCTGGGGCGTTTTTCGCGATCGCCGACCGGAGCTATATGGGGCGTTGATGGGATTGGATGGGGGAATGGGGTGGAGAGGTGAAGAGTGAGGGGGTGGAGAGGTGGAGAGGTGAAGAGTGAGGGGGGTTAAAGAAAGATTGCGTTTTGATGGGAACGGGGATACAAACTCTACATATGGAGTCTCTTATAGGGTATTCTGATTGG
>JACYMB010000282.1 GCA_015272205.1 Synechococcales cyanobacterium T60_A2020_003
CACTGCGGTTCAAAGGTTGGGCAGAAGTCATCGATGTCACAAAACAGGTCTTCTAGACTAAACATGGGGCAGGTCAAGGGGGGAAAACTTAGCACTTTCAGCCTCTCTAACCTGCCCCTCTCTTATCCCGAACTGACGTTAATGTATCGATCTGCTGCATGGGCAGGGGCGATCGCAAATCCTTGGACTCCGACTAGTGCAATCATGAGAAATCCAAAGAAGGAAGCTAGGACACGTCGAAATGATGTCTTAAATCGTTGTATAGAACGCATACCTCTTAAATTCGTCTTTTCCAAGTTCCCACGAACCCCACTATCTATCCCTCTTTCAAAGGGTCAAGATTCAAATATCCATTGGAAAGAGAATTGAGGTGAACAACGAGTTAGGTGGTTAGCGATGCCTGTCGCATCAGATAATATCCCAAAAAATTAAAGAGCTAGATAGAGATACCTATCTAGCTCCATGTATAGAACTTTAGATGTTCAGGTCTTTAACCTAGGCTTATACACCTACGGCTTTCTTGGCAACTTGGTTGAGTTCGCCTTTGGCGTACTTCGCAGCGTACTCTTCCAGGGAAACCTGCTTGATTTTGCTTGCGTTACCCGCACACCAGAACTGCTGGTAGCGGTCTGCACAAACCTTCTGCATGTACTTAATGGAAGGCTTCAGGAAGTGACGGGGGTCAAATTCCTTAGCATTGCTAGCAAGGGCTTCGCGAACCGCAGCAGTAATTGCCAAACGGTTGTCGGTATCGATGTTGACCTTGCGAACACCGCTCTTGATGCCCTTTTGGATCTCTTCAACGGGTACACCGTAGGTTTCAGGGATTGCACCACCATACTGGTTGATCAGCGCAATCAGATCTTCGGGTACGGAAGAGGAACCGTGCATGACCAAGTGAGTGTTGGGCAGACGGCTGTGGATTTCTTCGATACGGCTGATTGCTAGAATTTCGCCAGTCGGCTTACGGGTGAACTTGTAAGCACCGTGGCTGGTTCCAATTGCAACGGCCAGAGCATCTACTTGGGTACGCTCTACGAAGTCAACGGCCTCATCGGGATCGGTCAGCAGCATGGAGTGATCCAGTTCGCCTTCGAAACCGTGACCGTCTTCTGCTTCACCCTTTCCAGTTTCCAGAGAACCGAGGCAACCCAGTTCACCTTCAACAGACGCACCGATTGCGTGAGCAACCTTTACCACTTCGCTGGTCACAGCCACGTTGTACTCATAGCTAGAGGGGGTTTTAGCATCTGCTTCCAACGAACCGTCCATCATAACGCTGGTGAAGCCGTTCTTGATGGCGGAATAGCAAGTCGCAGGCTCGTTACCGTGGTCTTGGTGCATCACAATGGGGATGTGGGGGTAGGTTTCCACAGCAGCCAAGATCAGGTGACGGAGGAAGTTCTCGCCCGCGTACTTACGCGCACCGCGAGACGCTTGCAGAATCACAGGGCTATCGGTTTCATGAGCAGCCTGCATGATCGCCTGGATCTGCTCCATATTGTTCACGTTAAACGCAGGAATGCCGTAACCATTTTCGGCCGCGTGATCCAGCAGCAGTCGCATGGGGACGAGCGCCATAGGTGATCCTCCTAGTACTTTTATTAATGAGTCAGTCTTTAGACAATCTTTAGAGTTATCTTAAGGTATTTTTTGACCCAACGCGAGGGATTTCTAAATTCACTGGGAAAAAATACCTATTAACCATAGAGACATTGTAGTTTTTTTTGGGTATCCATCAGCAAAAATCAATTCTCCAGGGAGCAGTCCATCGTGGCACAAGTGGCGATCGCCTGCCATTCCTGAATAGCAACCGGGGGCACTTTGAGGAGAATGGGGTTGCCATCGACGACAGGGAGGGAGAGTCGGATCGGTTGAGTGGGGTCCAGTTGCGACAGGATTAGGGAGAGATCGTACTGGGCGACGTTGGGATAAAGCGGGCTGTTGGGCGAAATCAGAGCAGTTTCATCAGCTAAAAGCAGCGGTTCGGCATCGGGGCGGAGGAGGGTGAGCGATCGCCCATGATCCACCGTTGCAGAACCAGGAAAGGTGATCAGCCGTAGGTACACCGGAGTAATACCGAGGTCGCCAACTTGACGAAAGGCGATCGCTTTCCAGCTATGGCGATCGATGTCGTACAGAGTTTGCCAGGATTTGTAGAGCATTTGCCCGTTCACCTGTTCGGTTTGAAACTCTGCCCAGGCGGGTGTAATGGGTGTGACGAGGGCGATCGCGACTAGAAACAGGCACAAGGTTGCAATACGGATAACGGATCGAAGAGAATTCATGGTACTCCGCTTATTTCAAGGGTATTGTCCAATCGCAAGTAACTGTTCTCGTTCCTGTACGCGATCGGGATCATTAAGCTGAAGGATGGAGACACTAACCCTCGCTTCTGGAGTTAGCGGAACAATAATGGCACCATCAAGGGAAAAGTGGTCTTGCCAGTTCTGCACTCTAGGGTTGAAGAAAGGGGTGAGCTGGTTTATTTCCGGATCAATAGAACCAAGATCGGTGCCTTTGGCACAGTTACAATACGGGTAGGCTAAAGCTAAATTTTCCAGAGAGGTTTCTCCCCCGTGCTTTTCGGAAATAATATGCTCCATTTCGAAGGCCAATAACGTTAAGCGTTGAGGGAATAGACAATATTCGCAGCGATCGCCCGCGCGTTCAATCACCCGACGGCGAAGAGCGGCTGGCACGTAAGTACTCATCACTATTACTGAAGCTGGGCGAAGGCACGGGTCTTAGCCAGCCATACCAGATGTTCTAACGTTAGATATCGCTCTAGCTCAGCTTCTCCCTTTGCAGACAGTGTTCCTAATTGACTTTGAGCCAGTAGATCACTGACTCGCGCTTGAAACTCTGGAGAAGGACGAAGGGCAAGAATTTGTTCTGGAGTCGGTTGGCTAGCCAGCAAAAGCATTATCTCTTGCTCATCTAAAACGGTGGATTGTCGTTGCTGAGCTTGAAACTCCTGTAAACCCAGCTCAATCACATGTGGAAGTTGTCCCTGAAACTGCTCTAGTTTCTGAGCGAGGTCATCGGGTATCTCGATTGTGATGTGTGCCATACCGAGTCAGGAGCGAGAGAATTACTTTTTATTATAGAAATGAGCGAATGCCTATCCGAGCATTTCGCGCTCGACTAGGATGATGTTTTCGGTAACTTGCTCGAAGGTGTCATCATGGCTGATCACAAACAGTTGCCGGAAGCTCTTGATATTGGCGATCGCCTCTGCCAGGGACTGCCGACGGGGTTTGTCCATATTTGTGGTCGGCTCATCAAAAAACGCGACATCGATATCTGCCAGCACTTTCAGTAAGGCCAACCGAACAGCGAGCGCCGCGCACATCTGCTCCCCACCAGAGAGATTGGCAAAGCGGCGGGTGTGGGCTCCTTCCTGCACCAGAATTTCGTAGTCCCGTGTCCATTCCAGCGCGACGTTTTGACGATTGAGCAACTCGCGGAACAGCTTATCCGCTTCTTTGGAAATGGCTTGAACGTACTGTTCAGTAATCCGGGGCCCTGCTTCTTTATAGACCTTGCGGGCAAAGGAAATGAAGCGTTTCACTCGCTCCTGTTCCTTGAGATCAGCCTGGGTGCGATCGCGCTTTTCGGCGGTGTCTTGGAGGGTTCTCAATTGGAAGTCGATAGATTCGAGGAGCTTACGCTGTTGGGGCAGTCCGCCTGCGAGTTGATCGGCCTGGCGGCGAGTATCAGTGTAAAGGGTTTCGATGCGCTGCCACTCTTGGGGATCGTAGGTTTTGAGCAAGGCATCGTAGTCTTTCTGAAGGGTTTGGCGATCGCGCTCCAATCGTTCTAACTCCACGTGGGCAATGTTCAAGTTGGCCTGAACCGTGGCGTATTGCTCTGCATCGTTGTGGAATTGCAAGTACGTTTGGTAGCTGGATTGGTGCTGCTGCCGTAATTGGGTTTGCTGCTCAATGTCAGCCTCCAGATCCTCAAAGGCCTGAAGCTGTTGGGTTAAGTCCTCCACTTCTTTTTCTAGATCGGCATAGCTGGCCTTGAGGCGATTGCGCTCAGCTTCGAGTTTGGGAATTTGCTGCTGCTGTTGTTCGAGGAGTTGGGCACGCCCTTTGGGATTTTCGAGGGCTTGCAGTTGGGTCGTAAGGTCAGAGAGGCGGGTGCGAAGTTTATCCTGTTGCTGAATTTGGGTTTCGAGGTCTGCGATCCGCTGGCGGGTTTGTTCGCCATCTTGCTGGAGTTCGGCTTTCTGCGTTTCCTTGGCATCTAGGGAATCGGCGATCGCGCGATCGCGGTAGGCTTGCTCCAACTGGGATTGCACCGCTTTAAGCTGGGTCTTGAGCTTGGTTTCCGACACCTGTTCGCCCAAATCCGCCAAAATTTGCCGGAGGGTATTCAGCATCTCGCCCGTGAGGTCAACGCCCGCCTGGATCGAATCGCGGACGGTGGCGATCGCGTCGGTGGCGAGCAGGGGCACGGCGGCCTGAATCTCCTCTAAGGTCGCGAGGGCTTGGGTTGCCTGGACTTGGTAGCGATCGCGCTGGTCGGTGCTGTTGGACACTAACTGGTGTAGCTCGGCCTCGAATTGGGTGGCGGCGGCGAGGCGGCTCAACTGTTGCTGGAGACGATCGCGCTGCTGTTCTAGGTCGGGAATAGCTGCAACCTGCTGGCGAAGGGTCTGAATCTGCTCGATCTCTTGGCTAAGCTGTCGCCACTGCTGCCGGAGGCGTTGCAGGTGTTGATCCAACTTATCTTTTTCTAAAACGCTAGCCTGAAGCGCTTGTAGGCGGTGGGTGAGTTCCGTTTGTTCAGTTTCTAGTTCTTGCTGCTGTTGAACCCGGGGTTGGAGTTGAGCCAGTTCTGTTTTGAGTTGAGCAAGGCGATCGAGTTCTACGGTGATACGGGTTACATCCGCTTGTTTGGTCGCCAGGAGTTTTTGTTGGGTGTCTCGCTGTTTTTGGAGTTGTCGCTGCTGTTTGGTGCGCTCCTCTAGCGCCCGCAGCGATCGCTCTGCCTTGAGATACTGTTCGTAACCCTCCCGGTGAGTGTTGCAGCGTTCTACCGCCTCTGCTGCCCGCTGAACGGATTGCTCTAAAAGGGCGATCGCCTGTCGTTTGCCGTCAAGTTGGGCATCTCCGGTTTTGATCTGGTTTTCTAGGGTTTGAACCTGTTGTGCCTGAGCGGAAAGGCTATTTTTGGTCGCTTCCAACTCCGTGAGATGGGCGTTGAGGCGGGTAAGCTGGGTTTCCGCTTGGGTAATATCGTCAGTAATCTGTTGCTGCTGGGCTTGAAGCGGTTCCCACTGTTGCAGGGCATCTTCATATTGGGCGATCGCCTGTTGTAGTCCCTCGATCTTGCCTTTGGCGAATTTCTCCAAGGACAGCATTTTTTGGTTGGTTTGCTTGTATTCCTCAACCT
This sequence comes from Synechococcales cyanobacterium T60_A2020_003, assembly GCA_015272205.1. NCBI lineage: Bacteria > Bacillati > Cyanobacteriota > Cyanophyceae > Synechococcales > Synechococcales cyanobacterium T60_A2020_003. The sequence continues at coordinate 5,407 of JACYMB010000282.1, forward strand.
TGAGAATTCGGTCAAAGACTTCTTTTCGCCGCTCTGCTGTTTGCAAAAAGTCAGCAGTGAAGGTGCCCTGGGGAACGCCAATCGTGTTGGCAAAGAGTCGCCCCAGATCCGTCCCCGGTGCAACGCCCAAATGCTCCCGCAGCCAGGGCAGCACTTCATCCTCAATCCGCTTGTATTCCAAGCTTTGGTTAATCTGGGGATCAAAAATTGTGTAGCCGTCTCGCGTGCAGCGTTTGACCAAGTAGGTGCGCTGATCGCGGTTAGAAATGAATTCAACGGTGGCTTGTGCAGTCGAGGCATCGTTGCAGATCAGATCCTCGTTGCGGTACACCCCTCGGTAGTTGAATAACGTCCAAGCGATCGCCTCTAAGATACTGGTCTTGCCTGCGCCGTTTTCGCCACAAATGGCGTTGGTGCCCGGTTGAAAGGTGAAATGGCGATCGCGGTGAGACTTAAAGTTTTTCAGGGTGACGGAGAGAATTTGCATGGCAGACTATATCATCATCGGAAGCGGTGGCGTGGAGCGATCGCAGATTTGGGTAAAAGTCTGCACTGATTAGCCATCCAGTAGGCTAGGACGCATTTGATCGTTCCACCATTGGGCAGTTATGCTCCTATGTTAAATTCATCAGCTATTAAATTCATCTTTGATAGTTTTGGTGCTTGAATCTAAAGCAAGTTCAAGAGGAGCATCCCAATTTTGTACGGGTAGTGCGAGCGTCCCGCTCGCGGGCAAGATGCCCGCACTCCAGACATTGATAAATTTGCAAATGTGGAATGCTCCCAGTTCAAGGCAGTTGGTGCCATGTGTGTGTTGAGGACATAAAAATGCGAACCCCCTATTCATTTAACCTAATCAAAGCGGCTGGATATCGACTGCCCATTATTATTGCTGGGCTTTTGCTGACACCTACAGCAAGCTGGAGTCAAGAAGAACCCATTGTTTAGGGTGAGCCGTTGGCCTCTTCAGCCGATGAGACTCTCCCTATAACTCTCGAACCCGATCCGAATGGGGCGATCGTCCCTACACCCCTACTAGCAGCCTCTGCACTGCTACCAGAAACAGAAACGGACGCAAGCGAACCCATTCCACCTTTGGTATCACAGCAAGCATCCGACTTACTCCCATCCCCCGGAATTCGTGACTTTGACCATCAAACCCTCAATCTCATTGCTCAAGGTGAACTCCCCGAACAAGAGCTGGAGCAAGAGAGAATCCTCGAAGACGATTCGGTGCCTGCTGGCAATGGAGAGGTTATTCGTGAGATTCAAGTGCGCTATGTCGATCGCGATGGGCAACCAACCGAGGGTAAAACACGGAACTTTATCATCACGCGAGAACTCGATTTACAGGTGGGTGATGTCTACGATCCAGACAAAGCATGGCTTAGCCTTACCCGCATCGTGGACTTAGATGCCGTCCAAAATGCCAGCATTGAGCTTGAACCGACGGCAACTCCTGATGAAGTCGTGATGGTGGTTAATGTGCGGGAAGCCTGAACGATTGGTATCCTGAGCGGCACCCAGTTTGAACGCCCCTGGGTACTCCAAGGCATTACCTTGCCCCGTCCCGTGTGGCCTCGCCCCGGACGAACCCCCGGATTCTAAATTCCAGGAAGCGTCGTCTGGCAAAATATTGGCGGGAATGATCAGAACCTCACCTTTGGCATACTTGGCGGGGATGAGTCCGCAGGGACAGCGATCACCTGTTCTGATCCCTGGATTGGCGAGTCTTCAAACCGACTGGGGTACGCGGTTAACTTGGGTTGGATGAGTACGTTAAGTTCCAACTTCAACGGTGGCGAAGATGACGTCGCGTTGCCCAATACCGATGAAGACTTTTGGGAGCAACGAGTCGGTGGTGGTTTCCAAATTATGCAGCAACCAACGCCAGAGTTCGGATGGGCGGCAGGTTTGTCCTACCAGTTGCTCTCGGTGCGAAATGGGATGTTTAGCAACAAGCTCTTTTCCGAAGATGAGTTTGGTAACACCCTCACCCTGAGCGACGACGGAACTGACACCCTTCTTACAGCTAACTTTGCGTTATATCTCAACGAGGCGAACGATCTGCTGTACCCCACCAGCGGTACCCGTGTTCAGTTTGGGTTGGATTAGTCGATTCCGGTGGGCGATGCGGATGTGTTCTACACACGCCCGATGGCTAACGTCACCCAGTTCATTCCGCTATCGTTTATCGAAGTAGACGACACCCCCAGTACGTTAATCCTGAATCTCCAAGGCGGTTCCTTGCTCGGGGATGCTCCACCCTACGAAGCCTTTAGCCTGGGGGAATCTGGCTCGGTTCGAGGGTATACCGGAGGGGATGCGGCCAGTGCCCAGACCTTCCTCCAGGGAACCGTGGAGTATCGCGCTCCCTTTGCGCTGATCCGGTGGGGCGATGGGTTTGTCGGGAGCCTGTTGGGAGAATCGACACTCCTGGCGGTGAGCATCTTTTTCGATTATGCAACGGGCTTTGGAACCCAAACCTTTGTCATCGGTGAACCGGGCGTTGTGCGTGGCAAACCCGGTGATGGCTTTGGGGGTGGAATTGGGCTTCTCGCCACATCTAATCTAGGACTATTCCGGTTTGAGCTGGGCTTTAATGATCAGAGCGATGCTGTGTTCTATTTCAATATTGGCGATCGCTTTTAAGCTCTAACCGTTAGTACGGGCAGGTTTAGAAGACGAACCCTAACGGATATCAGGCTTTAGCACCAAACCCGCCCCTTGTATCTTCAGCGATAGATAACCCGTCCCACCCCCGTAACGTTTACGCTTCAAACTCTTCGTCTGCGGCTTCACCCCCCACCACCACATTTCGAATCCGGAGGCTGGGGCCACCACAGCCCACAGGTAAGCCATTCTGGCCACCCTTACCGCACCCCCCCGACTCATCCCAGAAAAAGTCGTCGCCGATTGCCTCAATATCCGCCAGAGTTTTAAACACATTGCCCGACAGCGTGACATCACGAACAGGTTCCGCTAGTTTGCCATTGCGGATCATCCACGCTTCCCCAGCCGTGAAGGTGAACATTTCCCCATTGGTCATGCCCCCCAGCCAGTTTCGCGCATAGACTCCTTCCGGGATGTCTTGGATCAGATCGGCAGCGGGCGTTTTGCCTCGCTCAATCCAGGTATTGGTCATTCGCACAATCGGCGGATAGTGATAGTTGAGGCAGCGGGCGTTTCCGGTGGGTTTTTCGCCCAGTTTGCCCGCTGTTTCGCGGGAATGGAGCCGTCCAACTAAAATACCGTCTTTAATCAATTGGGTCGTGGTGGCCGGCACCCCTTCATCGTCATAGTAGTAGCTGCCGCGATGCCCTTTGGGAGCCGCACCATCAAAGATTTGTAAGTCGGGTGAACCAAAGCGTCGCCCCAGGGTCATGACTTCTAGTAAATCGGGACTTTCGTAGGCCATGTCTGCTTCAGAGAGATGTCCAAACGCTTCGTGGACAAAGAGTCCTGTCAGAATTGGATCAATCACCACGGTATAGGTGTTGCCCTTCACGGAAGGAAGCGATAGGGCATCAACGGCTCGCTGCGCTGCCCCCCGCACTTGGTCGTCCAGGTTTAACAAATCTTCGTAGGCTTTGCGTGATCCGGTGGTTTCCCGTCCGGTTTGCACCGTTTCACCATTGCGGGCGGTCGCGGCAAACCGCATTTCCATATCGACCCAGGATTGCTCGATCAGCGTTCCGTCAGAAGTGGCGAGCATGATCCGATGGGCGCTGTCTCCATAGCGAACCGAAGTCGTTGTAATCTGGTCATCCAGGCTCCGCAAAATTTCAGAATAATGACTGCATAGCTCTTTCTTTTGAATGAGGGGAACATGACGGGGATGGGTGCCTGTCAGCGGTAAGGCACACAGAGTTTGGATCGGATCGATGGGCGCTAGCAAGGTTTCATCATCGCCTAAATAACGAGCGGCGGCGATCGCCTCTTCCACCCGCTGAGTCAAAGCGGCCAGGTTGTTAAAACTGGCGAAGCCCCAGCCGCCTTTGTGACATGCTCGCACTTGACCACCGGTGGAAATGCCTTCGCTCAGCGTTTCTACCTTGCCACCTCTCAGCAAAATATCGGTGCCTTCGGCTTCCTCCAAGCGAATCGCGAGGTAATCCACCTGGTTTTGGTAACGGGCGATGATGTCTGAGAGCAGACCTTTGATGTCAGTTAAACCTGTAGGCATGGCGTGTTCCTGGGGGATGGATGGAGGGTTGAGAACGTCACTCAATGGGCTGAAGGCACAAACCTGATTTCTATTGTGCAGTATAGAAGAATCAGTCTGCGGTAACTCGGAAGCTTTCCTTGAAGCTTACGGGTCATCCCAGGAGCAGCCACGGGCGATCGCCCGACTCATCCGGATGGAGCATTGAGCCGTTCGTATTCTCTTTGCACAAATCCCCCTCACTACACTTACTATGAATACTCCCCTATAGAACCCATTTGAGATCTCAAGGAGAGGCAGCAAGGCGCTTAAGCATCAGCC
>JACYMB010000283.1 GCA_015272205.1 Synechococcales cyanobacterium T60_A2020_003
TCAAATGTGTTGCGCTCAACCGCATGATTCAGATCGCTAAACCCGATAGCTACAAAGTCGAAGCTTAATACCCGGACGACCTCAAGGTGAGCCTGATCATCCTTCTAATCATGCAACAAAGCCCGACATCATTAAGGTTTTCTCTAGAGGAGTCTGCCAAAATGTCTCGATTCTATGGCAATCTGGAAGCAGGCATTTTTTAATTAACGTGTGCTGAAAGGCGATCGCATCTTAAATCGTTATGCAAACCTTACCCACTCCAGCTTCGACCGATTCTGCAACCCCATCCGCTGAATTCGACACGACGATCCATCGCCGCAAAACTCGTCCGGTTCAGGTCGGCTCCGTCACCATTGGCGGTGGGCATCCCGTCGTCGTCCAGTCCATGATCAACGAAGACACGCTGGATATCGAAGGTTCCGTTGCGGCCATCCGTCGCCTCCACGAAATCGGCTGCGAAATTGTGCGCGTCACCGTGCCCAGCATGGCCCATGCCAAAGCCCTGGCGGAAATCAAAGAAAAGCTGGCCGCTACCTATCAGCCCGTCCCCATCGTGGCCGATGTTCACCACAACGGCATGAAAATTGCCCTCGAAGTCGCCAAGCACGTCGATAAAGTTCGCATCAACCCCGGTCTGTACGTCTTTGAAAAGCCCAAGGGCGATCGCACCGAATACACCCAAGACGAATTTGACGAAATCGGCGAAAAAATCCGCGAAACCCTAGAACCCCTCGTGGTGTCCCTCCGCGATCAGGGCAAAGCCATGCGGATTGGCGTCAACCATGGTTCCCTCGCCGAGCGAATGCTGTTCACCTACGGCGACACCCCCGAAGGCATGGTGGAATCGGCGCTGGAATTCATCCGCATCTGCGAATCCCTCAATTTCTACAACATCGTCATCTCCATGAAAGCATCCCGCGTGCCCGTGATGCTGGCCGCCTATCGCCTCATGGCCAAGCGCATGGACGAACTGGGCATGGCCTACCCCCTGCACCTAGGCGTGACCGAAGCAGGCGATGGCGAATACGGGCGGATCAAGTCCACCGCAGGGATTGCCACCCTCCTCGCCGAAGGCATTGGTGACACCATCCGCGTGTCCCTCACCGAAGCACCAGAGAAAGAAATCCCCGTCTGCTACAGCATCCTGCAAGCCCTAGGACTGCGGAAAACGATGGTAGAATACGTCGCCTGTCCCTCCTGCGGTCGCACCCTATTCAATCTCGAAGAAGTGCTCCACAAAGTCCGGGAAGCCACCAAGCACCTAACCGGACTCGACATTGCGGTGATGGGCTGTATTGTGAATGGCCCCGGCGAAATGGCCGATGCCGACTACGGCTATGTCGGTAAGCAACCCGGATACATCTCCCTGTATCGAGGGCGCGAGGAAATTAAGCGCGTTCCCGAAGATCAGGGGGTTGAGGAACTGATTAACCTGATCAAAGCCGATGGTCGCTGGGTGGATCCCTAGTCCTAGAATTTCATCGCATTTATGGGTCGATAATTGGATCGTAGGTTCGTTAGGGGAGTTCTCCCGATGCCCATTCTCACCGAACCGCTAAAACTCCATATCCAGCAGGTTCATCTCAGCGATGAGCAGTTTTACCAACTCTGCATTCAAAATCCCGATCTCCAAATCGAACGCACTGCCAAAGGAGTGTTGCTTGTTATGTCTCCAGTCGGGGGTGAAAGTGGCAATCGTGAAATGGAGCTAGGCGGCGAACTCTACATTTGGAATAAGCAGACTCAGCTTGGCAAGGTATTCAGCTCCTCCACTATTTTTGAACTTCCCAACGGTGGACGGCGATCGCCCGATGTCTCTTGGGTCGAACTCTCGCGTTGGGAAGCGCTCACCCCGGAACAACGACAACGATTTCCAGCGATCGCCCCGGATTTTGTCCTAGAACTGCGATCGCGCACCGATGATCTACCGACCCTGCGGGAAAAGATGGAGGAGTACATAGACAGCGGTGTGCGCTTGGGGTGGTTGATTAACCCCCAAGATCAGCAGGTGGAGATCTATCGATTGGATAAAGAGGTAGAGGTGCGATCGCTCCCCACAAAGCTATCGGGTGAGGAGGTGTTACCGGGGTTTGTGATGGCATTAGATGTATTTCCAGAGACTTAAGTAAGAATGAACTACCCCGCCGCAAGCGGACGGGGTATCAGAATCAAAAAAGAGCAAGTT
>JACYMB010000284.1 GCA_015272205.1 Synechococcales cyanobacterium T60_A2020_003
TGGGGCCGTTGTGGAAGTCCGCCGGAACTGCCGTCTTCTTTGTCGGTACAGCGGTGGGCATTGTAGTGGCGATCGCCTTTTTCTTGATTCCCCCATCCCGAATAGCCCCTCCGACCGAACCCGCCACTCCGGTGGATGATCCGGTGTAAAACCTCCGCTTTAATGGGAGATAGTTCTCCCATGGCGATCGCCCATTTTTCTCTATGGCCACTAAAGCCCTCTTCACCATCGTCCCAGGGTGGAAACACCTGTTGTCGTACCAGAAATCCTGGTTGCGGGGCGATGTGCTGGCGGGCGTCACGGTTGCGGCCTACCTGATTCCCCAGTGCATGGCCTATGGAGAACTGGCAGGCGTAGAACCTGTTGCCGGATTGTGGGCAATTCTGCTGCCAATGGCGATCTATGCCCTCTTTGGCTCCTCGCCTCAGCTTTCGGTCGGCCCCGAATCGACTACCGCTGTGATGACCGCAGCGGCGATCGCCCCCTTAGCCACATCGGATGGCAGTGACTATGCCAGTTTGGCGGCCTTGCTGGCGTTGCTGGTGGGACTCGCCTGTATTGGGGGCTATGTTGCCCGATTAGGGTTTTTGGCCAACCTGCTCTCAAAGCCGATCCTGATTGGCTACATGGCCGGAGTCAGCGTCATTATGATGACGGGACAGTTGGGCAGAATCAGCGGCCTATCGATCCAGGCGGATAAATCCTTTGGGCAAGTCGTCGAGTTTTTGCAAAACCTGGACCATATCCACGAGCCGACCCTGATTCTGGCGATCGTCGTTTTGCTGTTTCTGTTCCTCATGCGGCGGCTCTTCCCCAATGCGCCAGGGCCGTTACTGGCGGTTCTCTTGGCAACGGGGGCGATCGCCCTTCTGCATCTGGATCAGGATGGCATTGCCGTAGTGGGCGAGATTCCGGCGGGTCTGCCCCATCCCCAACTGCCCAAAATCGCGGGGACAGAGGTGGGAACGCTGGTGGCGTCGGCGATCGGCATTGCGATCGTCGGTTATTCAGATAATGTGCTGACCGCACGAGCCTTTGCCGCCCGGAATCAGTACAAAATTCACGCCAACCAAGAGTTACTGGCACTGGGACTCTCGAACCTGGGGAATGGCTTTCTGCAAGGCTTTCCGATTAGTAGCAGCGGTAGCCGCACGGTGATTGGCGATTCCCTGGGCAGCAAGAGTCAACTCTTTTCCCTGGTGGCGTTGGGAGGGGTGGTCTTGGTGCTGCTGTTTCTGCGTCCGGTGTTGGCGCTCTTTCCTAAAGCCGCCCTAGGGGCGATCGTTATTTTTGCCGCGCTAAAGCTGATTGATGTCCCAGAGTTCCGACGGCTCAAGCAGTTTCGCCAAACCGAGTTTTATCTAGCGCTAATCACCACGGCGGGGGTGTTGCTGACCGACATTCTCGTAGGTGTAGGAATTGCAGTGGGCTTATCAGTGATTGACCTCTTTGCCCGCATCGCTCGTCCTCACGATGCGGTCATGGGGCGGGTGGCCGAGTTGCCCGGCCTCCACGACATCGAAGACTGGGACAACGCTACGACGATTCCAGGCTTAGTCCTCTACCGCTATGATGCACCGCTCTGTTTTGCGAACGTGGAGAATTTTAAGCAGCGGGCATTTGCGGCGATTGAAGCAGAGAAAACGCCAGTGGAGTGGTTTGTGCTGAATGCCGAAGCCATTCCAGAAGTAGACATGACGGCGATCGAGGGGTTGACGGAGTTTCAACACGAACTCGCCACGAAGGGGATTACCTTTGCAATGGCGCGGGTGAAACAGGATCTCTATGATCAGCTACGGCGATCGGGGCTTTTAGACACGGTCGGGGTCAATCACATCTATCTCACGCTGCATACGGCGATCGCCGGATTTGAGGCTCGACGCTAATCGGGTTGCAATATTGACCCCTCCAGTTGGCTGAAGAAACATCTTCGCGATCGCCCACAGCCAGATCTGCCCCCGTTGCAAAGGGTAGTGACGATTGACATGAGAGTCTCGAAGTAGAGTATGTTGGCCTTTGATTATGAGCTGAATCGTTGCAAATCCACGAATTTGCACCCCAGCATTTCAAGCTGTTGTCGCTTAGGTTCCGCTTGGAGAGCCACTGATATCGAGTGATTAGATCAAGTATACTATTTACTCAACCCTTGTCAGGGTCTGCTGACTTTCGTAACGTTTATTTATATAACCGTTAGGGTTCAGCGGTAAGAATAAGAAAAAGTTCAGTATACCTGACTACAAAAAATAGTCTTAATCCATCAGTGTTATATCGCTGCTGCGATTTTGAGAATCTTGAGTGACCGTGACATAAACCATTGCCATCCAGTCAATAGAGGGTAGTCCATGATTCAATCCGTTGGATATTCTATCAACTTCATTCAAGATGAAGCGCGCCAGTTGGTGCAGCGCGGTGTTCTCAGTCGCCATCAGCCCATCTATACCTTGTGTAAGTACATTCCAGCACGGGAATGGGCGATGATTGAGTGCGAGCTAGAGCGTAGTTGCTATTTGCTTAGAGACCGAATTGGGGATCTAATCGGTCGTGAAGAATGGGCAAATGATTAACCCGTTAACGGATAGTTGAGTAATGTACACGTTGGTGGTAGAGGAGAATCTATCTAGGACACAAACGAATATTGGTGCATGGGTCTCCTATGCAATTTTGTAGGCTATTGAACTTGCTAAACGAATAATCTAGTACGGATGGCTCCATTGCAGGGGCCATCCTTTTTCCAGTTCTATAAAGCCTTGGTAGAGTCGCCTATACGGAGCCTGCTCAAGCTGTGCTACGAATCGTTCTCGCTTCTCAATGTTTCTAGCTCGGCGCGAATAGACGCAATCTGCTGAGTCAGTTCCTGGAGGTCGGTCTGGAGGTCGGGGGCAGCCGTAGGAGCCGAGGATTGGGATGGCGACGGCGTAGAGGACGAACGGTTTGAGGCCGAGCTTGCACTATTAAACAATTGCTCGACAAAGGTGCGTGCCTCTCGTTCAGCGGTTTCGCCTTTTGCTTCCCATTCTTCTGTAAGCTGATAAAAGTCCGTTTGTAGTCTTGAAAACGTCTCTGCTCCTTGATCGGGGTTTTTGACAGACTCCGCGATCGCAGTTGCCGCGCCAAGGGTTACGCGAAAGCCTTTTTGGATGAGTTGAGCCAAATTTTCGGGATTCATTTGGGCAAATCAGAATTGAATGCTTTTAGCCTTCTATATTAGCGATCCTTTGTCAAGAACCAATGTTTCCGACCTTTTTGCCTCCGACGGTTGTCCAACTGACAGAAGAAACGTCACGCCAAATCGCGATCGCCCTACAACAGAAGGCGATCGCCACGCCCCTTTGTCCAGAAGCTATTCAGACAACCTATGTGCAGCAAGGAACAGGAAGCCTACCTGTTCTACTCTTGCATGGGTTTGATAGCTCCGTGTTCGAGTTTCGGCGGCTGTTGCCCGAACTCGCCCTTTCTTTTGAGACGTGGGCCGTTGATCTGTTAGGTTTTGGATTCACAGAACGCCCTGCCCAGATTAATTTCAGTCCAGCCACGCTGAAAACCCATCTTTACTCCGTTTGGAAAACGCTCATTGGCCGACCAATGGTGCTGGTGGGTGCATCCATGGGTGGGGCTGCCGCCATCGATTTTGCGTTGACCTATCCGGATGCTGTAGACCGACTGGTATTACTAGATAGTGCTGGATTTGCCAAGGCTCCTCCGTCTGGGCGTTGGCTGTTGCCGATTACCTACGCAGGAACCGAAGTGTTGCGTAACGCCTGGGTGCGCGGTCGCATTAGCAAATCGGCATACCATGATTCCACATGGGCGTCCGCCGATGCCGCTTGCTGTGCGGCTTTGCATCTGAGTTGCCCAGGGTGGCGGCGTGCTCTCGTGTCCTTTGCTCAAAGTGGTGGCTACAATTTTTTAGCGTCTCGTATTGCGGAACTCAGCATGAAAACCTTAATCCTGTGGGGGCGATCGGATCAAATTTTGGGCACGGAGGATGCCTATAAGTTTGAAGACGCTCTGCGTGCGATAGATGCCGACGGAATACCGCAAGGAACTTTAATTTGGCTGGATCAATGCGGACACGTCCCTCATTTGGAGAAACCGCGGCAGACGGCAGGCTTAATCCGCACATTTCTTGAACGGACTGCCTAAACTTTTTGCAATTTCTTTGACGCAAAGTTAAAAGTCTGCCCTCAATATCTGCTATTATAATTCTCCGAGCACCTGGAGAGGTGGCTGAGTGGTTGAAAGCGGCAGATTGCTAATCTGTTGTAGGAACAGTAATGCCCTACCGAGGGTTCGAATCCCTCCCTCTCCGTTCAAAATTCAGGCATTTGGATTCAGTTGTCTGACCCTGATTGAGTCAGGTCGGACCAATGCCGGAGAATTTCCGCCACTGACCATGCCTGGGCGATCGCCCCCTGAGGGGTATGGGGAGCATCGCCATCAAAGATTTCCGAAATAGATCCTAGACATGCTTGGGTTTCCATGTGGTGCAGCAAAGCCGAGGCATCGATCGGTAACGGCTCATCGGGATAGAAGCGCGTCCAGGCTCGGCAAAAGGGACCAATGAGCCAACTCCAAACGGTGCCTTGATGGTAGGCGCGATCGCGCTGTTCAACATTACCGCGATAGGAGCCAACGTAGTCCGGATCGGCGGGGTCAAGGGAGCGTAAGCCCAATGGAGTGAGTAGGCGATCGCGAGCAATCCGTAATCCCTGTCGAGCGAGGTGATCGTCAAATCCACAGTGATATAGGGATAGCGCAATCACAGCATTGGG
>JACYMB010000285.1 GCA_015272205.1 Synechococcales cyanobacterium T60_A2020_003
TGGATATTGCAGATTTGCCGAATACCGAAGACGTTAGCGATCGCCCCTCTGCCGAAGATCCAATGGGTAATGTTCTCTCTCTGGATCTGCCTGAGTTTCCAGCGATCCAGCAGTTATCGGCTGTCGAACCTCCGGCGGAGGGTTCGGTTGAAAATACTCTAAGCAATCCAGACCTCCAAGTAGCCGTAGATCTGAACTCTGAACCGTCAATATCTCCACGCCCAGCGATCAGTTTTGATGTAAAACAAGGCTTGCCCAAGTGGGCTAAGTTTAGTGCTACGGGTTCAATGGATGTAGCAGAAATTGCTGAGGAGCAGCCTGCAATCTTAGAGCCAACGTCATCTGCAGCAATGCCATCCATTACCGACCCGTGGATGGAAGCGTCCACTCTCGATGCCCAAGGAGCGATCGCCCCATCCGAAGCGGCAATTGATGAGTCTCTCTCCCCTGCCCCGCGAGCCGATGCTGAAGAAGCATCTCCAGAAATTCAGGCAAATGCAATTCCCTTCGGATACGGTCAAGACGCTCCGACTCCCGAAATTAACCTCGATCCAGCCCTACTCGAACAGCTTGATGCGGCGGTGCGTCCTTTATTGGATTCCGTAGTGGATGCGATTCGCGGCGACGTAGCGCCTGTTCCAACGTTGTTAGATATGCCTCAAGAGGCGCAACCCCCGGCGCAGGAGCAGGAGCAAGATTCCGAGCCAATCACCCCTGAAACCACCTACCCCAATGGTTCTCCCCTCTTGGGACAGGCGGAAGAAGACCTCTGGCGTGATCTGGCGAAGTTGGTCAACATCTCCACCGATGACATCATTCAGGCCAGCCTATCCGGTGATTTTGATGCCTTTACCGCCATCGACTTTGATGCATTGCACCCATCGCAAACTGAGGATCATGCGAATCCAGCAGGGAGCGATCGCCCCCTAGCCGATCGACCTGAAATAAAAGGTGTGGAGGCGAAGCGTTCCCCCGTTCAAGCCAGCCGAACCGATACGTTAGATTTACCCTTCTCGAAATCGAGTCCTATATCTGCTGACTCAAGTGAGCTAGGGTCTGAAGATGCCAACCCTGTCGAAGCGCCCCCGTCCCCTGTGGTGTACCCCAATCGACCAACCCGGAAATTAACATCCATTAGCGCTGTAGACTTGCCCAGCTTTCCACGTGCTCCGTCTAGTCAGCCTGCACAAGCCTAAACTGCAACGCGTTATCAAACACAAACACCTCCCCCCTTGGGAGGTGCGGTCAAACATCAGCCATGATTGGTTGGGTCACGTATCGGCAATGGATTCAAACTACCGACACCTCAGCTCAGCGAAGCGTGACTGCGATCGTAGCTGCTGGCCGCCCCTGCTGAGGGCTTACCCTGAATGTGCGTCCAGTGTTCCGCCGCTTCGGCGGGCAAACCGACTTCCGTTGCTGCACGGCTCAGCATTGATTGTTGGCGATTTTTGATGAAATGGTGATGACGAATCATCAGTGCGCGTGCTTGATCTTGAGCAGACATTAGCATACCCTCCTGGCCTTTTTATAGCCTTGTTAGTTTTGAATATAACAAGAAATTCTGTAGCAAAGACTACAAAATGCCTATTTCTTAGAAAAATTCACATTGCTTAACAAAGGCAAGGTATGGACGATGGGTACCGATTCCGTGGGATCGATCTGCCAAGGCCCGTTTATTCATCGCAGAGGGGCGATCGCCCTACGCGTTCATCGCGGCTTCTCGTTGGGCCTGGCGCATCCGGATATGCTCCACACTGCCCACGGGAATCGCCGCGATCAGATGTTGGGTGTAGGGCTGCTGGGGATTGCGGTAGACGCTCTCGGCGGGGCCAATTTCCTCAACGCGACCTTGGTTCATCACCATAATGCGATCGCTCATAAACTTAACGACGCTGAGATCGTGGGAAATGAAAATGTAGGTTAATCCAAACTCACCTTGCAGTTCCTTGAGTAGATTCAAAACCTGAGCCTGTACCGAAACATCTAGCGCTGACACCGACTCGTCGCAGATAATGAATTTCGGATTTAAGGCTAAAGCGCGAGCAATACAAATCCGCTGGCGTTGTCCGCCCGAAAACTCGTGGGGATAGCGATCGATGCAGGTTGGGTCAAGCCCGACCCGTTCCAGGAGGTAGGCCACCCGCTCGCGGCGCTCCTGTCGTCCCCCCCCGACTCGGTGAATAGTCATTGGTTCCATCACCGCTGAGCCGATCGAAATGCGGGGGTCAAGGGAGCTAAAGGGATCTTGGAAAATAATTTGCATATCCCGTCGCAACTGACGCAGGACGTTCCCTTGCACAGTTGTCACGTTCGCACCACCAAACCAAATTTCACCGCCCATCGGTTTTACTAGCTGAATGAGCGATCGCGCCAGGGTCGTTTTACCACAGCCCGACTCACCCACCAGTCCCAGGGTTTCCCCTGGATAAATGTCGAAAGACACGCCCCGTACAGCCATGAAATAGTTTTGAGTTTGGCCGAACATCCCTTTCATCGGGAAGCCAACTTCCAGGTTCTTAACTGACAGCAAGGGAGATTGCACCTGTAACGCTTGGAGACGCTGGGCTTGTTCTGCCTCGCTGATTTCTGCGGCGATCCGAGCGGCTTGCTCATCAGTGAGCGATCGCTCCTGGATATTAATTTCCCCATTAGCCAGTTCCACCACGTCCATAAAGTCGCTGATGTTGGGAAGGTAGCGGGGACGGCGATCGGGCTGGGGACGGCAGGTTAGTAATCCCTTGGTGTAGGGATGTTGGGGATGCTCAAAGATATCGATGACTGATCCATACTCAACGATCTTGCCCTGGTACATGACCGCGACGGAATCGGCAATATCGGCAATCAGGCTGAGGTCGTGGGTAATGAAAATCATGGCCATGCCTCGGCGATCGCGCAACTCGCGCAGCAGATCCAAAATCGTGGCTTGCACCGTCACATCCAGGGCTGTTGTCGGCTCATCGGCAATCAAAATCGATGGATTGCAGGACATCGCCATGGCAATCATCACCCGCTGAAGCTGTCCGCCAGAGAGTTCGTGGGGATAGCGCTGTAAGATGGCGTGTTTTTGTTGGGCGATCGCATCTAATACCTCTCGCTCCGGTGGCTGTTCAGCCGGATCCAGATCTACTCCCAAGTCTTCCGCCCGTCGCTTCCGCCAGTCGGCAATGTAGGTATCCTGCATTTGCTCATCGCTGGGCAGCAGCTTTACCTCTTGCAGCAAATTGGCTGCCCGTCGCCGCGCTTCCGATTCGGAAATGTCCTGATGCTGCCGAATCGCTTCTACTAACTGATAGCCGCAGGTATAAACGGGATTGAGCGACGTCATCGGCTCCTGAAAAATCATGGAAACGTTGCCGCCGCGATATTTTTGTTTTTGTTCCTCCGAAAAGATGAGAACATTCACCATCTCGTCAGTTTTCTGGCTTTTTAACCAAATTTCGCCGCCTGTTACCTTCCCTGGAGGATTGGGAACCAGTCCCATCACGGCAAGAGCCGTGACCGATTTTCCGGATCCCGATTCGCCCACGATTCCGAGGGTTTGACCGCGTTTGACCTGAAACGACACATCATCAACGGCCTTAATCAAACTGCTATCAAGCTGGAACTGCACTTGAAGATTGCGAACGTCTAAAATCGTGTCACTCATGGCGGAGAAAAAGAACGGAAGAACGGTTGAAAGAGAAGGATTTTAGCGATCGCTAGCGATCGAGATGGCGCGGATCGAGGGCATCACGTAGACCATCGCCCAGGAGATTAAACGAGAGCACCGTCAGCACAATTAGGAGCGCAGGCGACCACACCAGCCACGGTTGCAAGACGAGGACAGAGGCATTAGTCGCTAACGATAGCATATTGCCCCAAGACGGGTCGGGTTGCTGAATGCCAAGACCAATCAGACTCAAGACCGCTTCCGCAATGATAAATCCGGGAATGGATAGGGTGGCGGAAATGATGATATATGTAGCGGTTTGGGGCAGGATGTGGCGCGTAATGATGTAAAGGGGACGGGCACCCATCGCTTGTGCCGCTTGGACGAAGTTTTGCTCCTTAAGCGACAGGACTTGACCCCGGATAATTCGCGCCAGTCCAGACCAACTGACGAAGGAGGTAATGAACACAATCAGCAGAAATCGCTGGGAACTGCTGAGTCCGGCGGGCAAAATGCCTGCCAGGGTGATGAGTAAGTAAATGGTCGGAATCGTCATCAGCACTTCGACCAAGCGCATCACAACCGCATCGGTCGCACCGCCGAAGAAGCCGGAAATGCCCCCCACCAACATGCCCAAGGGGAAAGTAATTAGGATGCCGACTAAGCCAACACTCAAGCTAATGCGGCCTCCGTACACCAATCGGCTGAACTGATCGCGGGCTTGATCGTCGGTTCCTAATAGGTTGAACCGTCCCTCGCCCACACTGCCAAAGAGGTGGCGATCGCCCGGAATGCCAGGGAAAAGCTGTACATCCTGAATCTTGAACCCGTCAGCCGCGATCACAGGCAGCGGCAGCTTGATTTTTAGGAAGCGGTATTCCTCCCCCTTCACAAACAGGCGGATCGGGGCAGGCTGCGTGCGGTCAACCCTAAGTTCGCGATCGCCCGTTTCTAAGTCCACCGGGCCTTGGGTAGTAGGGTAGACATGGGGGCCGATAAACTGGCCTGTCTCGTTGCGCCAGTACACCTGGGTGGGGGGCAGCAGCGCACCGTCTAATTGGGATGAGTAGGGATCATAGGGAGCCACAAACTCTGCAAAGATGACCGTCAAATAGAACACCAGCAAAACCAGCGCCCCCCAACGGGCGAGGGAGTTCTTCCTTAGCTTTTGCCACCAGTTCATAGCCCTTTGTTCCAAAATTGCTTGTGTAGATTGTAATGCGGATTTTCCGTTGCTAGGCAAATTCTATGTGCCAGCCTGTTATCTCAATTTTGAGTTTTAAGTGTTCAGTTTTGAGTTGACGATGCGTTATCCCATCAGGGATTTCAGCATTGGATTCGTAGCTAGAAGTTAAGAAATAAGCATTACTCTAACGCTATACCTTGGGTTTTGGCATAGCTGAGCAGCCAGTTCACCATCGTCGCGCGACGGGTTTTACGCGGAATCAGTTCATCCACCTTATAGCCCGGAAATTGGAGTTGTTCTTTTAGGAGTTGTTTGTGGTCTTTCGGGATGGAACGGGTGAGTTTGACCGTGGCTGGACGACTTTCGATAAAGGCTGGAGGATCGGGATAGGCGTCGCGCCAGTCAGGATCGACGGCATCGGTGTTCCAGCTCTGGGTTTGCGCGTCAAAGCGGTAGCCCAGGTAATGCCATACCAATTGGTGAGTCGTCTCATCGTCCAGGGTGTCGTTGAGGATGTCCCAAAGAGTTTGAGTGGTGAGAGGGGGAAGAGAGGTTATGTCGTGCATGGCGATCGTGATTTAAGCGTTGAATAGTTTCATCAATGCTTTAGGGCTTGTTCTACAATTTGCTGATCAACTTGTCATATTCTGCATGTGTCCCAATCCAAAACCAGGAAATACCGCTCTCTACTTCCACCCCTAGGGCACGGTAACTTAATCCTGCTCGAACTGACCAAATACTTGTTACTCAGCTTCTTGAAATGCAACGATAGATGGGATGGATCGGCTTTGAGCAGCTCGCAGCATTGATCAGCCGTTTGCTGAACACTCTCAGGTAAGGTGTCATAGCATTGCCAGAATCGTCGCGTTGTGTAGTGCATTAAATTTCAGATTTCACGGCAATGCCCTGCCTGAAACTCAGCGATCGCCTCTTGGGCTAGCGCTTCTAATCTACCATCTGCAACATCACGCTCTAGCTGTTCATCCCAGCGTTCATAATCTAAATCAAGAAACCATTGCCTTAGCTTCTCAAACTCATGAGGTGGAAGTGAGAGAATTGCATTTTCAATCTGCTCAAGATTTGACATGGATTTTTACGGCTCTGTTCTTGAGGGAATTATAGCTGTGTAGGCAAAGGCTAATCGCGGTACAAAGGCTTTATAGTCCATCACTCGCAGACAGCAAATGCTCCACCTCGGCGGCGATCGCCCGCCCCGTCAAAGAGGCGATCGCCCAGACTTTGCACCGCATGAACGCCGCCAAAAAACATATTGTGGGTATCCCAAGGAATGATCTGATCGTTCAGCGAACCGTCTAGGGTTGAGGGCGTGACCGGAGTGAGCCCCGGTTCCAGGTTAAACACGCCATTTTCCCAGTGAATACGCGGCGCGTTGACGGCTTCGTCCATCGGCATTTGGAAATCGATCAGGTTGGAAATGACTTGCAGAATTGCCGTACGGATTCGGTTTGATCCGCCCGAACCCAGCACAATCTCTGGGCGATCGCCCTTCAGCACAATCGTAGGAGCCATCATGGAAGAAATCCGCTGATTTTCGACCCAGCCGTGGAACCCGCCCGGATGCAGATCAGCCTCGCCCAGCATGTTGTTGATCAAAATGCCCGTTCCTGGAATCACGTAGCCCGATCCTTCGCCGTTGGAGGTGGTCACACTGGCGGCATTACCCTCCGCATCCACCACGCTGAGATGGGTGGTGCTGCCCCATTTGTTGACTGGAGTTTGGCCTGACAACAGGGGTTGCAGAAGGGTTTGATAGGCTTCGACATGGGATGGGGCGAGAAAGCGATCGGCAATCCCCGGTTCGTACAGCCGACCATCGTAGCCATCGGATCGGGCTTGGTTGGTGAGGCGCATCACCTGAGCCAAAATTCGCAAGTGTTCCTCGCTGCCAAAGGTGAGTGATTCTACGCTGAGGTCGTTGAGCAAACGGAGGGCAAAGGCGATCAGGGTGCCGCCGGAACTGGGCGGCGGATTGGTGACCAGGGTTTCGTTGCGGTAGCGGGTGATGAAGGGCGATCGCTCGATGACCTGATAGTTTAGCAAATCGTTGCGGGTGAGATAGCCGCCCCGGTGTTGGCAGTCGTGGAGGAGGCGCTGTGCCCACTCCCCCTCATAAAATTCGCCAATGCCGTGTTTCGTAATGTGGGCTAGACTGTGTCCCAAGTCCGGATTGACGAGGCGATCGCCCGGTTTGACCAGTTCGTCAGCGGGGAAATAGGAGGATCGCAGATCAGTGGCATGAACCAAGATCGGCTCTAGCAAGCGGCAGCAATAGCCCTGAAAGTCCGTAACCTCCACCCCATGCAAGGCATACTGAATGGCGGGGTCAGCCACTGCTGCAAAGGAGAGGCGTCCCAGGGATTGATGCACCTGCCAGAGTCCTGCAAGTACCCCCGGCACCGCCATCGACCCTAGCCCGATGTGAAACTCCTGGGTAGCGGTGCCAAAGTCCACCTCCACCGGAAAGAAATCGACCTCAGCGATCGCCCGTTTTTGGTGGGGTGTTTGGGTAAAGAAGTCAAACAGCACATTCTGGCCGTCGTGGGTATGGGCCAAGAGAAAGCCGCCGCCTGCCAGAGAGGTGAGGGTCGGTTCTACCACGCAGGCGGCTAAGACCGCTCCCACAGCAGCATCAAAGGCATTGCCGCCTTGGCGCAGGATTTCGATGCCTGCTTCTGCGGTTTTTGGATGTCCGGCTGCGATCGCTCCACGCATAGAGTTGATAGAGAACTGTGGTATTTAAAGATGCTATAGCTTACATCAAATTCTCAGAGAGAGCGGCACTGAATTGAGGGGCTAGATTGGAATTTCAATATAAAACGCCGTACCTTTCCCTTCTTGGGACTGGCATTTCAGAATTCCATGATGGCGTTCCACAATAATTTGATAGCTGATTGATAGCCCTAGTCCGGTTCCTTTACCAACGGACTTTGTCGTGAAGAAAGGATCAAAGATGCGATCGCGCACGGCTGTCGGAATCCCTAAACCGTTATCGGCAATGTAGATAGCAACGGCAGAACGGGGCGGATCAGTTTGGCGAGACTGAATAACACGGGTGCGAATGATGATTCTAGGGGGGCGATCGCGATAGGCCGGATTACTGCTCATACTGTCCAAGGCATCGATCGCATTGCTAAGAATGTTCATAAACACCTGATTAAGCTGCCCTGGATAGCACTTCACCAGGGGGAGCGTCCCGTAATCCTTACTGACCTGAATCCCAGGGTACTGAGGGGATGGCTTCAGCCGATGTTCCAAAATCATCAGCGTGCTATCCAGTCCGTCATGGAGGTTAAACTCCTTTTGTTCCGAGTCATCGATCCTCGAAAAGTTGCGCAATGACAGGACAATCTGACGGATGCGATCGGCTCCAACCTTCATCGAGGTCAGCAGTTTCGGCAAGTCCTCCTGGATGAAGTTCAAGTCAATGTTGTCCATGCAGGCTTGGATGTCTGGATGGGGGCGGGGATTGTGCTTTTGATACAGATTGAGCAGGGAAAATAGATCCTGGACGTAGCGATTGACGTAGGTGAGGTTGCCATAGACAAAGCTCACCGGATTATTAATTTCGTGGGCAACGCCCGCCAGCAGTTGTCCCAGGCTCGACATCTTTTCATGCTGGACAAGCTGGGTCTGGGCATGGTGCAGATCTTGCAACGCTTGACGATACTGCTGATTTTTAGTGTGGAGCGATCGCTCAATTCGCTGTCGCCAGTGCATCGTGCGTTCAAGATTGGCTGCGCTCACCCGGAGTTCAAATTGAGTCATGACTTGATGGCTGAGAACCGTTAACACATCAATCTGCTCGGCGGAGGGTGCCCAAGGCTGATAGTTCATCACGCATAAGGCTCCGATTACCCATCCATCCGGTGTTCGCAGGGGCACTCCTGCATAGGCTCGAATGGGCTTCTCGTGATGCATCAAAGGATGATGGGCAAGGGTCGGGTCAGCCAGGGTATCTTCAATCACGAGTACCGATAGGGGACGCTGCACCAGGCGATCGCTAATACTGAGCGATCGCGGAATTTGGGGGATGTTCAAGCCAACGCGCGACTTAAACCAAACTCGGTTGCCATCAATCAGCGCAATCAGGGCAATTGGCGTTTGGCATAGCCGCGCTACTAACCCAGTCAGTTCATCCAGGGCAACCTCTGAGATGGTGTCCAACATGCCATAGCGATGCAGAGCCCGTAGGCGACTCGCCTCCAGGATACATGCATCAGTATTGGGATCGTTCACCATGAATGCCCCGATGTGTGTTGATCACGGTTTAGATCAGGGAAACGGATTCCCCTCTCTTAGTCATCTAGTAATCATCTACAGTGCTTCTTCTTTAGATCTGGACAGGACTCAGAGGAGCCATTCTGGGTCAGGACTGACGCACTACGTGCGGCGTCCTGAGTCTTTTAGGCGATTTTGCGCGGGTTACAGCCACGCAAAATCGCCCAATTGCGTAAGTCCTGTGAATGAGAGTTGCTCCCCTGTGGCTGCAAACAGATTGAGAATCCTGTAGACAGTTGCTATAGAAAATGAACGTGTTAGAAGATGCCCCTGAAGTTCTAGGGTGTGTCGGGTGAACTGCTGAACCGATACCCTTTGCCATACACAGTATGAATCAAAGGATACTCGCTTGGTGCTTCAATTTTACGGCGCAGGAGCCGAATTTGAGCGGCCAGGGCATTACTGCTCGGCTGTTCCTCCGTTCCCCAAAGATAGTCCTGAATTTGTTTGTGGGTAAGGAGTTGGTTGGAATGCCGCATCAAGTATTCCAGGAGTTGGCTTTCCTTTTCGGATAGGTCGATGGTGCGATCGCGCCGATAGGCCACTTGATTGGTGACGTCTAGTTCGAGATCGCCCACCGTGAGACGAGCCGGAACCGCCGGAACCACATCCAACGTCGGTGGCCGCCGCAACAAGGCTCGCACCCGTGCCAGGAGCTCTCGTAGCTCAAAAGGTTTGACGAGATAATCATCGGCTCCGGCATCTAAGCCAAGCACCCGGTCATCAATGGTATCTTTAGCGGTCAGGAAAAGGACGGGGGTGGTATCGCCGCGCGATCGCAAGCCTTGACAAATCTCTAGCCCACTTTGCCCTGGCAGCATCCAATCCAGGATTAGCAGGCTGTAGTCCTGGTTGGCCGCAAGCTTGGCTCCCGTGATTCCATCCGAGGCAACATCCACCTCGTAGCCTTCGCGGGTGAGCTGGCGCTTGAGGGCATCGGCTAGCTCAATTTCGTCATCGACTAACAGAATTCGCATGGGCGATCGCCATTCCAGGCCATATTTCAACCTTCATTAACGCACTCTCAGCCCCCAATGGGCAATCCATAGCCGTTAGCCAATCTGAATCAGCTTACTGGAAGAATGGGCTCCAGCTTTGATCGTGATTTGAGATTTGGGCACATCAAAATGCTTGGCGAGGAGGACGATCAATTCGGCATTCGCTTTACCGTCCACAGGGGGAGACTTGAGCCGCACCCGCAGCACGCCATCCTCCCCCGTCTGAATGTCCTGGATTTTGGAATTGGGTTTCACAGTGACTCGAATCTTTTCCATTACTGATCCCTCAGAACAGCATCCCGATCAAAATTAAAACGGCTCCCACCACTAAGCAAATCTTCATCCAGAGCGAGGTATTTTTAGCGGCGCGATCGCTCTCCGTTGTCAAAGTATCGTCTGTTTTAAAGGACACGATAAATCGATGATCCGGATTCGTCGGTTTCTGAAGCACGAGGGTTCCCGGTTGGTCGCTCACCATGCCCACCACCAGTACTCGCCGTCCTATGGGCAACACCGACTCGTTGTATCGATAGCCCAGCGTCCGTCGTCCAGCACTGGGCGCATTCACGGCCAGTGAAAATGATCCATAGGAAATCAGCCCACCGCGATCGGATTCTTGTCGAAACTCATCGAGCACCGTTTCAGTATCAATGGTGGCTCCGTCCACGCTGACTTCAATGGTTCCCGTCCCATCGTTCAGCAAAAAGGGCACGGATCGCTTATTGCTGGACATGACTTGAGAGCCGTGCTGGGTTTCCGTTGTGCGCTTGCCCTCTGAATCGGTTCGGGTCACCGTTTCTTCGTATTCTCGCGTTACGCTCATGGTGTAGTAGACGCAGTCCGTTGCCGATAGCTCTGACTGCAACGGGCGATCGCACTCTATCGTTCCCAACACCTTCACATAGTCGCGCCAACTGCCACCACCAATATCTTGGGATACCGCCTCAGCCAGTTGATTCAATTCGGCCACGGTCGCAGATTTGGCGGTGCGGAGACTGGCAACCGTGCCACGCTGATGACGCTCGTTGAAAAAGAGGATGATCGCAATGATCAAGAAAATAATGCCCAATACAATCAAAAACGTCATGGTAAGAGCCTGCTGCTAAATGGCGATCGCACGGAATTGAACTGACTCTATTTTTGAATGCCTAAAGTAGAGGTGGGAGCCAACTCTTATGAAATCATAAGGGGGCTAATCATGGACAAATGTTTCAAGTCATGTCGATGGGCGATCGCGGCCTTCATGTCCCTAATTTGGATACTAGGCATTAATTCATCCTCTGCGGCTCATTCACAAACTGGGAATGTCGCTCAGATAAACCCTTTGAACGGTCTCTATCCTCGTCGGTCTGAAGAATTTTTCCAAGAGGGGCAAGCACGGTTAGAAGAGGAGATTCGGATTCTTGGACAGGAGGATACGGAGAGTGCTAAACCGATTCTGGTCACTGATGAACGGGACATAGATTGGATGCGTTTTGAGCATCTGACGCGTAAAGCGGTGATTCATTCATCCCCCTCTTCGTTTGAAACGTAGACTCACCACTACAGCTCAAAATCTGCTTTGCTGATGAGCGCATCATCCACCCCTTTAAGCTGGGCTAGTTTGGCATCCTCAAACGCAATAATGGTTGATCCTCGCTTCTCAAAAATATCCAGCTTGCGATACTTGAGATTTCCCGTCAATCCCAGCGTATCCTTGCCATCTTTGAAGTCTAAAATTTGGGCAAATCCACCCTCTACAAGCAAAAAGAGATCCGCACCAACATCCCCGAACAGTGAGTTATTTCCTGTGCCGCCATTCAGCTTGTCATTATCCTTGCCGCCATTGAGCGTATCGTCCCCATCCTGACCTACGAGTAAGTCATTACCGTCTCCACCCAGAAGCGTATCGTTGCCACTGTCGCCATAGAGTTTATCGTTGCCGCTATCGCCGGAGAGTTCATCCCTGCCGCTGCCGCCATTCAGCTTATCGCCACCACTGCTGCCTGTCAGCGTGTCATCGCCCTGATCACCGTTTAGGGTATCCTTGCCACCTCTGCCCGTAATGCGATCGTCACCTCGCAGACCGGAAATGACATCATCACCGCTGGTGCCGACGAGTTTATCATTTCCGTCTGTAGCTCCGTTCACCGTGAAGCGCTGAGCGTAAACCCCATAGTCACTGCGATCTTGCCCATCACTAGTCCACGAGACAATGGCATCTCCATCCTCGTTGAGAGCAACGGATGGATCGAACTGATCCCCCGTTGTAAAGGAGTTAACTCGGAATTCTTTAGAGGCATTGAAGGTGCTGTTATAGGTACGCGCATAGATACCATACCCGTCTTTGTCCTGATCCTCACTGCTCCACGCAATCAAGATGTTGCCATCGTTGTCGAGGGCAATATCTGGCCCCCATTGGTTCCCATCTTCAAACTCATTAACCTGAAATTCTTTTTTATCCAGAGCAGTACCGCTATCATCATACCGCCGCGCAAAGACGCCATCAGTATCCCTGTCCTGCCCCGTACTTTCCCATGCAATCACAAAGTTACCGTCATCATCCATCGCGATCGCCGGACGGTTTTGATTTCCAGTCGTATAGGTATTGACCCGAAATCGGTTGCCTACTGTGCTGCCGTTGGCATTAAAGCGCTGAGCATAGACCGCATAACCACTGCGATCGCCCGAATCACTGCTGTTGCGACTCTCCCAGGTGATCACAAAACTGCCATCTTCGGCGATCGCTACATCGGGCTTGGCCAATTGATTCGTTGTGCTGGAGGTTGTGAGGCTAGACACCGTAATTTGGCTACCGACAGGATTGCCATTTTCGCTGAAGCGCTGGGCATAAATCCGATGTTCGATATTACTGAAAATGTCTATCGTTTCGCTGTGCCACGTGACCACATACTCTCCATCGCTAGTCATGGCGATCGCAGGCTGATACTGATCGCCCACGGTTGAGGTATTAATAACCTTATTGTTACCTCGGGTCGCTCCGGCACTGTTATAGCGTTGCCCAATGATCCCTAAACCGTCCCCATCCCCATCAAAGGAATCATTATCGTCATCTTCGTTTTGCCAGACAATGGTGAAGTTTCCCAGAGAGTCTGTGGCGATATCGGGAGAACCTAACGATCCGCCATTGTTATTCGTCTCGGCGTCTACTGAGAAGTAGGAACCATCCTTCGCGCCTTTGTCGTTATACCGCTGAGCATAGATCCGGTTCTCTCTTTCATTAGTACCGTAGCGGCTATACCAGGTAATAACAAAATCCCCTTCTGAATCAAGAGCGATCGCCGAATCAAACTGTTTACCAACGGTAAGCGTATTAACTCGAAATTCAGAATCAATAGGAGTTGCAGACACAGATTATTCCTCACGCGAACAGGACGCTCACAACAACGTGACATCCTGAATGGACAACGGCTACCTAAACTGACGTGCTCAACGTAGCAACCATCAAGCCCATCCCCAAGCCACACCGAAGCAAACTCTATCCCATCAGATGAGACCAGTCCCCAAAAAGTTCCCGACAATTTT
>JACYMB010000286.1 GCA_015272205.1 Synechococcales cyanobacterium T60_A2020_003
CTTTGACGGTCGCCATTGTTTGAATCGCAAGGTCACTATAAAGAACTGACGCGCCGGGTTTGCCGCTCAACTCCTCGACCACCCACTGCCCCAGCACAGATTCTTCGATCCAGAAGGTGAGGCTTCCCCTAGCCTTCAATCCAGCGTTATACTCTGACCAGTTGCGGATGCGGTATTGAGGTTTCATGGCAGGTTTTATGTGTGATAACTGAAATTTACCATGCCTCTCCTGCCCGCAACCCCTCTTTCATGCAACAACGCCGCTTGAAGTCCTAGAATCCGGTCTCCTTCCCAGGCGATCCGCTGGGCAAACCGTCCTAAGTCTTGAGCGAGGAGACGATTGATCGGGCCTTGAATATCGGGATGGGTTTGGAGCAGATGTTCAAAGTCGGATTGCCGTAAAAACCAGATTTCGCTAGTGGTAAGGGCGATCGCACTCGCTTGATAGATACCGTGTTCGGCGTCGTTGATGAGGGGGATATAGTCAAAGAGATCTCCAGCACTGTGGTAGTGAATGTGGGTTTTGCCCACCGGAGATGAGCGGTAGATTTCCACCGTTCCCCATTTCAACAGATAGAGCCCGATCGCCGTTTGTCCGTGTTGATAGATGTCGGTTTCTGGTTCAACGACTAGGGGGTGCAGTACGTGGGCGATCGCCCGCAGCGCCTCATCGCTTAGCGTTCCCCAAATCCGATGAAAGCTAAGCCAGTTCAAGCGTTCGTCAATGGCCTGTGGATCCTGAGGGACAGCCTCGTTCACGCCTTGTCCGAGGGGCAACGATAGGCGAGATGGATCTGAAATCGATGAACCTGACAAAATTTATCCTCTCAAGCAACGTCCTCTATCAGTGCCTTCAAGCGATCGCAAGTGGCAGCAACGTGGTCTGGAGTTTTATCCTCTAGTCCCATGGCGACCAAGAGTAGACCCAGTTCTAGAGCATCTGCCGCGTTAAGCACTAAGCCCAATTCCTCCGTTTGGGGGTCTTGCCCGGACGGTTCCGGCTTTGGCTCAACTTCTAAGTCGATGTAAATATCCGATGCACTCGATCCGCCGTGATCGGCAGTTCCCGCTAGTTTTGTGATTTTGCTGCCTCGCACCTCCATGCTAGTGATATTGCTCATCACCGTGATACCGGATGTATGTAACGGTCGTGTAATCGCCTTTGTCGTCATGGGTCTACTCCTGAATTTAGCGAAGGTTACCGTATCCGAACCGATGGGTTAATCTTTTTTTCTCAATTCGACTTTCTCAATCCAACTGCAAATGGCCCTGATATCCAGTGACGATGCGGCTGCCATCTTTGAGCACATGCACCTCCATTTGGTCGCTCGCCCAGGTTAGGTGATCGTTCAATGCGGGGTTGAAGACATGCACCCGCTGGTTTTTGGACGATACCAGAGAAGTCGGGTCATGAATCGCTAGAGACTCAACGTAGGGGCCATCCACCAAAATGTCCAGTTGCGCTAACAAGTCTTGTGCGCCTGGAGGAGCGGATTCGGCCCGGAGTTGGGCGATCGTGAATCCGGTAAAGGACATCACCGTTAACCCCTTCTCCTTCACCCGTCGCGCCACGTCTGCCAAGGCTGGAGCTTGCCAAAACGGTTCGCCGCCCGAAAAGGTGACGCCTTCATTACTCGGCTCACTCAAAATCCGAGTCACGATCGCATCAATGGAAACGATCTGGTTCTCCTCAAACGACCACGAGGCCGTATTGAAACAGCCCGGACACTCACGGGCACATCCCTGCACCCACACCACTGCCCGACAGCCAGGGCCATTCACCTCCGAGCGATCGACGTATCCCATAATGTTGAGGTGACCGGGCGGAATATGCTGCAACGCCTGAAGCACATCCCTGGGTGGATTCATCGTGGTCATGGCAATCTCCTTTAAGTGGAATGGGTTAACTCAGCCATCAGGTCTGCGACGGGGCGGATGTGGTCATCGTGCCGCGTATGGTGTCCGGCAAAGACGAGTCCTGTTTCTACGTCTCCTTGAGCGGCACGATCTAGGGCGCGGAGAATACAGTAGGTTTCGCGGCGATCGCGAAATTTGCAGACCTTTAGACAATTTACAAAACAGCCTCCCTGGGGATTTGGGGTTCCCGTAGCTAACAGATTGTCCACAAAGGGGTTCCGCAAGGCTCGTCCCGGCAATCCAACCGGGCTAGAAATGATCACAATGTCTTCAGGTTTTGCCTTTAAATGAAACTCTTTGTAACGAGGATTGGCGTCGCATTCCTCGGTGGTAATGAAGCGCGTTCCCATCTGCACACCGCTTGCGCCTAAGGCTAAGGCTTGCACAATGTCGGCATGATCCCAAATTCCACCCGCCGCGATCACTGGAATCGGCTGTTGTAGGTCGTCGTGGAGATAGCGAACCAAATCCGGAATCACGGTAGCCGTATCCCATTCCGGCGACTCAATCTCCTCCTCCTTCGCGCCGAGATGTCCCCCGGCAAACTTGGGATTTTCGACCACAAAGGCATCGGGCGATTGCCCATACTGACGTTGCCATTTCTGACAAAGAATCCGAGCGGTGCGAACACTGGAAACAATCGGAACTAGGGCAACATCGGGGGCATGGGCTGTATATTCGGGAAGACTGAGGGGCAATCCAGCTCCCGAAATAATCACATTCGCACCGTGGTCTACCGCTGTTTTCACCAGGGTTTCGTAGCCCTGAGCGGCAACCATGATGTTCACACCGATAATGCCCTGGGGACTAAGCTGACGGGCGTTTTGCAGTTCATCAATTAACGCCAGTCGATTCGCCTCTAGAAAATTTTCGTGGCGTTTTTTAGGACTGGGTTCCTCTGGGTTAAAGTACTCGGATTGCAGCCCCAAACAGACCGCAGAGATAATGCCAATTCCACCCGCGTTCGCGACAGCGGCGGCGAGATTTGCTCCGGAAATCCGGATGCCCATGCCACCTTGAATGATCGGATAGCGGGCAGTGTGGGAGCCAATCGTGAGGGAAGGGAGATTTGTCATCGCGATTTAAAACTTGCTTTAGAAGAATTTAGTCGTAGGCTGCAACGGTTTTCCATTCCTGGATCAGCGATGGCGAGACAGGCAGTAACCGATCCTCCTGATTCAGAACAGGTAGGGTCATCTGCATGGGAATCGCGGTCGGTAAGTCAGCCACTAACGGTTGCAGGTCGTACTGTCCCACGTTGGATTCGGGCGCAGACGCATCGGTGAAAATTTGGCTGGAGGCATCCTCAGCAGTGAAAGACTCTCCCACGGTGGGAGTCAGAATCAAAGGACGAGACCGATCGATGTCAACGCTTCCCGGAAAGCCGACCAGTCGCACATAGAAGCTGGTGCTGCCATCGGGACGGACTCGGTTAAACGCGATTACTTGCCAGCGATCGCCCTGTTGATCCTGTACGCCCTGCCGCGACTGATAGACGAACTGACCAGGGGTTTCCTCCAGTTGGCGAATGGCCGCCAAGGCGGGAGCGCTAGAAAAGAGAATCCCCAGCAGGCAAACGCCCAACAGAGCTGTAGCCGATAACAACGAAATGAGTTTGCGAATGTGGTATCCCATGAATACGTATCTACTCTGAGAGCGCTTCTTCTAAGGACTGCTGGACATCGGGAATAAAGACCGCATACATTCCCCGCAAATCGTCCACCTTGAAGTCATAGGCTATATCTTGGGGATAGTTTTTCTGGACAAACTCCGGGCGATCGCCCTTGGCCCCGTGACAGGCAAGACAACTCGCCTCAACATTGATGCGGCGATAGTAGCGGGTTCCCGTTTGTCCATCTAAGGTTTCCGGTTCCCAAAAGCCCATCAGATCTGGATTTTGCTCAAATTTGGCGATCGCCATCTGGGCGTGTAGCGTATCCGGTTTATGATCCGGATTACGATATTTGGTCGCGATTTGCTTGACCGTCCAACCGTTCTCTTTGCTCAACTGCATTGCTTTCATGCCCACGGGTTTGCAAACTTGCTTCATGGTGTCTGCGGTGGGCGTTTCGGGACTGTCTTTGAGATAGTCGGCCAGTCCACTGCGTAAGGCATCAAGCTGCTCGATTTCTTGAACGGCTTTGGCGAGTTGGGCTGGGTCGGGTTGAGCTTGGGCGATCGCCGGACGTCCTAGAAAGCACAGCACAAACAGAGATAGACCCAGAAAAATATGAGAGAGCGTTTTAATCATGATAGTCTCCTGAAGATCATGAGAAACAACTGTGAATCATGTGAATCACCTGTGAATCAATAGACTAGCGTTCACCGTTCATCAACGCGGCTGGACAGAGCGATCGCACTTCATCATCCACAATGCGGTAATACCGACAAATGCCAACCCGCCGACATGCCACTACCCCTGCAACCTTGAGCAATTGTAAATGCTTGGATACATTCGCCTGATGTAACCCTGTCAGTGTACAGATGTCGCTGACGTTGCGTTCCCCCTGACAAATGACCGATAGAATGCGTAACCGACTGGGTTCGCTTAATAGTCGGAATCTTTCCGCCCAACTATCAAAGGGTTGGTCATCCGGATCAAAGGGAGTGGTCGGTTGATGGGGTGAAGGTGTCATATGCCTGTAGGTCTAGAAAACATGGCAACGAGCGGGATTAGGGGAAAGTCAATTAATTCACGAGCGATCGCGAATCTGGGGTTTTACTATTGGCGATCGCTGGTATATCTTTCAGCATTTTCAAACCAAATAGAGTGCGAAGTCCTAACCGCTCAAACCAGGGCATACCCACACCTAACCGAATTTTCGTCATAAAGTATTCCTCAAAGGCAGCTTTTACCCAAACGACCCAAGGGCCACGAACCGCATAGGAGTATTTGCGCTGACCCGTCTCTGGATCGGGCAGCACAGGGGCAGCAATGTAGGCAATGCCTGTATCGCCAAATTCCGCAAAACAAAGCGCTTCCAGAGTCGGAATTTTCAGGCTGCTGTCAATCGCGCCTAGTTCCACGGCGATGTTGTGAGCCGCAGCCGTCGCCATTGCCTCTGCCATTTGTCCACTTTTCGGTAATCCAATCGGAACGGGTGTTTTGTCGGGTTGCGCTAATTTCACACTGACGCCAACCGCATAGATGTTTTCAAAGCTTGCGTGTTGCTGGGTCGGCAAGATCGGAATAAAGCTACGCTCATCACCGAGTTCGGGAACATCGCGAATGAATTGCGCACCCTTAAATGCAGGCAAAATCATCGAGTATGCAAAGGGCAACCGACGACCATCCGAGAGCACAACGGTATCGGGTTCTATAGAGGCGATCGCTGCATTATCAATCACCTCAATTCCCCGTTTGTTCATCAGGTCTGCGGTCAATTTTTGAGCATGTTTGACTCCCGCAACGCCCAAGTGACCCGCATAGGGTTCGGGGGTCACATAGGTCATCGAAACCTTGTCTCGCAATCCTCGGCGGCGCAGTTCGTGATCGGCAATCAGCGCAAACTCATAGGCTGGGCCAAAACATCCCGCTCCCGGAGCCGCCCCAATGACAATCGGGCCAGGATGCTCTAGAAACTCTAACCATGCCTGTCGAGCGTCCAGTGCGTGGGCAGGTGTACAAACAGACTGTGTATATCCCCCGTGGGGGCCAAGTCCGGGAATCGCTTCCAGGTCAAGGGATGCGCCTGTGGCAATTAAAAGATAGTCATACTCCAGCGGTTCATCCTGTCCCTCAACGGTTAACGTACGGTGCTTTGGATCGAGGGCAGTCACTTTTCCCGAAACCCAATTTAGTCCATGACGCTGAGCTAGAGTCGCTAAATCAAGCTGAATGTGATGTAGCGGCTTTAAATCGAGCGCGACTTGAATCAGTCCAGGAATAAAGGTAAATTCTGGCTTTTCAGAAACTAGCGTGACCGTATGTTTCTGGTGAAGAAGATGCCGTAGTTCATACGCAGCGGGCAAACCTCCTAATCCAGCTCCAATTACAACAATATTTGCCATTGCGTTTTAATCCTTCTCGAAATGTATGCTGAAGAGTCCATCTAGCACCCCCCAATGATGGCTGAGGGGGGAGTTATGCGCTGGGAGTTAATTACGCCAAGATTTCTGAAACTCACACTATGTCCTGTGATCTGTGGGGAAATCTTTCGCCACCAATGGAACGTCGCTAGATTTTATTCTACTTATTAGTAATATAATCATATTTAGGATTAAAGTGGTGTCTGTCAACCCAGTATTTATGCTTATTTTGCTTGGTGTAGAACGAACACGAACGGTATAGGCAGACCTAGTGGGATAAATTCGGAACCCTGAAATCACTCAGGCATCAAGGCTTTGAGATAAATTTTGGAAAATACTTGATTATTTTACTATCTAGTTATTTAATAATAGAATAAGGCATCCGTTGCTTTGAGATTCGATACATTGCTTGACTGTTCGTAAGGATTTTTGGTTATGTACCACTTCAGTAAGGTTGTTGGCGTCTCTTTTGATGAGGCGATCGCCCAAGTTACCGAGGCACTCCGGGAGGAAGGACTGGGCGTTTTAACAGAGATTGATGTCCAGGCTACGCTCAAGAAAAAGTTGGATGTCGATTTTCATCGCTACAAAATTTTAGGGGCGTGTCATCCGCTGGTGGCTTATCACATGCTGCAAACCGATGACAAAGCCGGGGTGATGTATCCCTGTAATGTGGTGGTGCAAGAGCATGACGATGGACGGGTTGAAATCTCTGCTGTTGACCCGCTCGTGATGTTTTTGATGATTCACAGGCGTTGTTGCATGAAAGAGGGGTTGCGGGCAGGAGAGGCATGGTAAATTTCAGTTATCACACATAAAACCTGCCATGAAACCTCAA
>JACYMB010000287.1 GCA_015272205.1 Synechococcales cyanobacterium T60_A2020_003
AATGTAGCTGCTTCAGCCATTCTCATTAACAATTCTTATTGCGGTGACCAGGTACCTCGTACTAGTTTTGAGTTTTCAGTTTTGAGTTATAAATGCCTTGTACGTCAGGAATTTCAGCCTTTCATGAGTAGCGGGAATTGTTGAAGTTGGTATCACTCATCAAAATTCCGAACGAGCTGCAAAAGGGTCCCAGAGTTGATTCAGCTAATATCCCTGACCACCCCTAGGACACTGATACTTAAATACCTCAGCTCTGACGGTTACCCTGGCTGCAACGAACCAGATGTTAGATACGAGACTTAGGGTAAGCACACATCGCCCGCTAGTTTGGGTGCGGGGGTATCGGCGGTGATAGCATCCGCAATTAGAGCTGTACCTGTCAGTGTGGATTCTGTCCATTCTGGAGCGACTGAAGGGTTTGATGCATAGGAACTGCCCGTCCACTGAATCACATGGTAGTCTGACGCTGCTCCCCCTCCAGACACCGGGATCACTAGATCACGCCATCCATCGGTTTGATTTTCGGTGGCAATGATGGGATTCCGTGCGACGGTGATGCGAGAGTTCAGAGCATAGTCTGAGCCATTGACATTAAATATGAGAACAGTGCAACCTCCCGTACCGCATGTGTAAGGGCCGACTAGGTACGCGATCGCCTCATCTATACCATCCTGATTTAGATCGTCAAAAGTATAAAAGTAGCGGACAGCGGACGAATCTGAAGGATCGGTATCGGTACAGGGGTATTCTGGCAGTTCTTTCAGAATAGCTTGGGCTAAAGCTACGTTTTCTTGCTGATCTGCGTAGATTGGAGTTAACTCTGTTGCTAATTCCGGTGCTGAACTTGATGGGGCCGTTGTATCAGTTTTGGTCTGAGGAACTGGGATCGTCTGCGGGCTTGTCTGCTTAGGTAGTTGTGCTAGAGAAGATGGTGATGCAATCGCCGTAGGTTGTACGGTTTCTACGGCTTTCGGTGGCTCGGTGTTACTGCCACGAAATAACACTGCACTAGCAGCGTAGCTTGTTCCTGCGATGGCGACTCCAGCAGCGATCGCCACTAATACACCGTGATTCCTATCCATAGCGTTCCCCATAAAATGCATAAACCTCTGCGATCTTTGACTGTGTACAAA
This sequence comes from Synechococcales cyanobacterium T60_A2020_003, assembly GCA_015272205.1. Taxonomy (NCBI): domain Bacteria; kingdom Bacillati; phylum Cyanobacteriota; class Cyanophyceae; order Synechococcales; species Synechococcales cyanobacterium T60_A2020_003. The sequence goes on from JACYMB010000287.1 coordinate 1,134, forward strand.
AGCACAAAGTTTCGGATCGCAGAGGAAATTATGAGAAATAGCCTGGAGGTAACTTAAGCGACGTCGTGCAATCTACGAGTTCGCCGTTTGAGTTGCTAAAAGATCTTTCAGCTTCTCCAACTCTTTCGCCCAGCGAGGATCGGGTTGTACGGAGTCACTTGAGGTCGAGGTGCCTTCCGAGGAGGATCGGCGGGATTTACCATTACCACCCTTGCTACGACGAGCGGGTGCACTGCTGACACTGGGAGCCTCGATCGCTTCATCCTTACCTTTAGAGCGAGGTAATGCCTTTTCGATCTTCAAGCTTGTTTCCTTGAACTCGTAACCGTTAAATTTTTCAATGATTTGATCAGCAGTTTCATCATCCTTGACGGTTACAAAACCGAAGCCACGGCATTTGCCGGTCTTCCGATCTGTAATGACCTTGGCAGATGCAGCATCACCATATTCTTCAAAAATGGCTTGCAGCTCTTGCTTTTCTACTTCTTTAGGCAAATTACCCACGTATAAACGGATGGACATAAGACAAGATACCTCCAGAACCGGGTTGGAACAATTTACAAAAAACTAATACCTTACAAACTGGCCTGAGAACAGATTAACGTCTGTTTTCTTAAATAGGGGGATATCAATAACTGATGTGATTAGAGTTCACTGAAGCATACGGCTAGTTTCAAGTACCTAACAAATTCAATACTCTCCAGTGGTTCACTATCGATGTTCAGGGACAAAAACGCAGTCTCAGAATGTCGCGCCATTCACTAAGTTATCACGACCTAAGATTCCCTAGACAGGGAAAACGGAATTTTACTTCTGCTGATAGATCCGTCGCTGTCCCTAGAGACCCATTACTCACCTGCGTGAGCCAAGAACGTATTGCGAGAGAATTGATTAACATTGAATAAAGAACTTGTCAAGCTGACGTTTGAGACTCCGAAGAACCAGTTCGGGAATCAAATCTATACACTTTGCATATGTAAAGAAAAGTAACATTGATTAAAGCGAGGTGCAACCCTGGTTGTCGAGGTTTCAAGGGCGATCGCCTGGAGAATGACTATGACTATGAGTAAGCAGCAGTTCTTTAATGCATGGGCATCGTCTTACGATTGGTTGCTTCCATCGGTGTTTTACCAAGCTGCACATCAGCACATGATGGACTATGTAGACCTCAAGGAACGGGCTAGCGTTCTAGATATTGGGTGTGGAACCGGACGACTACTGTATCGGTTGAACGATCGGTACCCTGGCATTAACGGCATTGGAATCGATTTCTCTCTGCAGATGCTGCGGCAAGCCCGTCAACAGCGGGGCGATCGCACCCGTCTCATTTTTATCCAAGGCCGTGCAGACTCGCTCCGTTTTGCAGATGAGCAGTTTGATACGGTCTTTTGTACGTTTAGCTTTATGCATTATCCCGACCCCGACCGAGTACTGGCCGAAGTCTATCGGGTGCTGAAGCCAGGAGGCCAGTTTTATCTATTAGATCCCCTATTGTCTCTATTAGATCCCCTATTATCCTCCGCATATAGAATTCAGCACCTGCCCTTATCTCCACGCGGCATTCGCTTTTACTCAGCAGGCGATCGCGATGCCCTAGCGCAGCACGCAAATTTCGGTCCAGGGAGGCATTATCCCATCTTTTTCGTATCCCTCCTCAGTATTTTTGAGAAGTAACCTGGAAAGACTTAACCGTTTCGATTCTGCTCTAAGCGAACGTTGTGATGTCTATCCTGGGCAAACCTGAGTCTTATCTCCAGGGACGGCGTATACAGAATCTGTCCTGAAAATAGATTGTCACGGTCGGGAGAGTGGATCAGCGTCATGGGTGATCAGTGTCAAAATGTACAGACATAGATTATGAAATTTATAAGGAGCGTTAAAGAAACTGCACAGGTTTTGATAGGATGTGGTTGAAACGCCAAACAAGTAGCGGTATACGCTATAACCACTGCATGCTGACCTTAGAAGCAACAAAATCCAACGCAGAAGTTTCGCTAGGACGAGTGCTGGTTGTTGAGGATGAGGCTCTGATTCGAGATACAATTGCTCTAGCCTTATCAGACGAAGGATACGAGGTTCTGCTTGCAGAAGATGGCAGGCAAGCCTTGGAGATGACCCACCAAAGTTCTGATGCCGGGTCTCATCTAATCGGTGTTGACCTCATCATTCTCGACTTAATGTTGCCCTATGTGAACGGGTTAGATTTGTGTCGTTTAATCCGTCACAGTGGGGATAACGTTCCAATTTTAATTTTGAGTGCAAAAGGAAGTGAAACCGATCGAGTAGTCGGACTTGAAGTGGGAGCAGATGACTACTTAGCCAAACCTTTTGGGATGCGTGAACTAGTTGCTCGATGTCGGGCTTTACTGCGGCGTTACCGTCATAGCCAACCGTCCTCCGAACCTCAGGAAGCGACCTTACAATTTAAAGACATCACCCTTTATCCACAAGAGTGCCGCGTTACGGTTCGTGGCGAGGAAATCAACCTCTCGCCCAAAGAATTTCGTATTCTAGAGCTGTTTATTAGCCATCCGCGCCGAGTGTGGTCACGCGAGCAGTTGATTGAACGGGTCTGGGGGCCGGATTTTATGGGAGATAGTAAAACGGTTGATGTTCATATCCGCTGGCTCCGGGAGAAGCTTGAGAACGATCCGAGTCATCCACAATATCTAATGACTGTGCGCGGATTTGGCTACCGCTTGGGTTGAGTACTCCGTAGCTGTTCGGCTTAACGACTGCGTAAATGATCTTTGCCCTTCATCAGTCATCTCTGTTCCTATTGGTAGCAGAGTTACTCTGTGTATTTGAACTGACGTGACGTTACATTATCACCGCAGGCGCGATTCCGAAACCTTGGAATGGGGCACTATAGGAGAACCTAGGCACTATCACCTCCAAATTTTTCGCTCTAGCTCATGCCAACCCCAACCATCAGCATCTAAGGATTAAACGCCGTGTTAAAAATCGTAGCCATTCACTCCTTTCGAGGTGGCACAGGAAAATCCAACGTTACGGCGAACATTGCTACAATCCTAGCGAGTTGGGGCCAGCGGGTCGGTATTATCGATACAGATTTACAGTCTCCGGGGATCCACATCCTCTTCAGTTTGGATCAAGACAAGCTGTCCTATACATTGAATGATTATCTGTGGAAGGACTGCGAAATCAACGACGCAGCCTACGACGTTACTCCTGCCCAGCTTGCCTCTGCGCTTAATGATGGAAAGATTTTTCTAGCGCCTGGTAGTTTCCGGGCCGAGGATATTACACGCATCGTGAATGAAGGCTATGATATGGAACGACTGAGTGGCGGCATCCATGATTTGGGCGATCGCCTCAATCTAGACTACGTGCTAATTGACACCCATCCAGGGCTAAACCAAGAGACACTGCTTGCTATGGCTCTGGCTGATTTACTCGTCTTCATCCTGCGTCCAGATAGTCAGGATTTTCAGGGAACAGCCGTTATGATTGATGTTGCTAGACAACTGGGGATTCCCGACATCCTAACAGTGGTCAATAGGGTACTGCCTGCACTCGATATTAGCCAAGTCAAGGCACTAGTCGAGAAAACCTTCCAGGTTCCCGTTGCTGGAATTTTGCCCAACTGTGATGATTTGATGCTGCTGGCGAGTCGTGGGCTATTCGTTCTAAATCATCCTAAACACCCGTTTACTGAAGAACTAGAGGCGATTGCCTGCCGAATTAAAGCCTGATACGTTCCATGTAGGCTCTGAAATGGAGATGCCTCTAAACTGAATAAAAAAGGGGAACAGAGTTCCCCATCAAGAGGACAGAGCCTTTTGACTTCTCCAGCCACATCCGGTGTTTAGAGAGCTTGGATATCCTATCCGTATACATCTGTAAGTTGATTAAGTATGGTTCCGCTGAGATAGGATGCCCCACAAAACTCATTTCTCCATATAACCGAGTTTCAAATTGTGGAATCTCCAAGTAGTTAGGAGCGCCTTAAGAGCGCCGACCTCTGCCATTCAAAACTGGTGTAGGGAGTGCTTGCGGAGATACATACTTGTGCCATAGAGACGCCAACTCCGACGCTTTCGCCTGCCATTCTGGCTGGATTTGATACATCCGACGGGGACGACCCCGTCCCTCAACCTTTTTCCAGTAGCCTGTAATGGTGCCTGCGTCCTCCAAAAACTTTAGAGCGCTGTAAAGCACGGTGTCAGATAGGCGATAGCTAGGATGCTCGTGCTCTAACAGGTTAATTAACTCTGTGCCGTAGGAGTCATGGCGAACCAAGGTCGCAAGAACGTAGCATACGGCTAACTCCTTGTTGAGGTAGAAAGGAGGAGGATTATCGAAAAACTGATGGATTTCTTCAAAGGTCGTCATAGTGTTGTGCGAGTGAACAAATAATGAAACGCTATAGCTTGTGCTGTGACGCCGTACAGACCCAAACCCCTAAGTACTGAACGCTATTCCAAATAGAACCTAGGCCGCATAGAGTCATACGTCCATTGTTTTAATTTTCGGGAAATGGGCGATCGCTACTTTGGGTAAGACATACAATGGCGACTGCTAGTTGGGAAAGGGCTGGGCTAACCTTCTTCGAATACACCCTTTGGGTTCTAAACCTAGACACCCCTTTTTGCCCATCAGGGGCAGAGACTAGAACCGTGAAAGCAGACGGTTGGCAAATAGAGCATTAGCTGCAAATAGGTTGAACGTATTGGCAGTTCGAAGAGCCTTGATACAAGGCTGTATGCTTGCTGCGTCTCACGTCAGCTTGGTGCATTAATACTATGTAATCGAGGCGAAATTCACCCAAACGTCATAGACTTACGATAGTTCCGCGAAACAACTAAATTCGCAAAATAGTCCTGCAGACATAGTTTCGAGTGGAATGAGAGTTAGAGGTAGCGCCTTACTGCATGAGCTACACGACTACTGATAATCATACAAGTACCAGCAGTCCTATGATTTCCGCTATCAGATAATAATGATTTTAGCGATTCTTGTCTACTTCGTCTCTACTTTCAGCCCAACTACTTAAACTCCACATAATAATTTACCGAATATTTAGGTGGAGGTTCCTGCTATGCTGAAGAAACACATCATAACAGACGCTATCCGCGAGCTTCTCGACTAGCTCGGACTCTAGATATAGCGCTTTGTTTGAGGATACTCTTCTTAAAGAGAACTTTGATTGAGATTCATGGATGCTATCTGACCAAACTGAAAATCTGTGTTTAGATTGGGTTTGGGTACTATGACGAGTCAGTGTCCATCAAATGTCCGGGTTCAAGCTAGTCTTGTTTTGGCATCCTACGAAAGTGGCTATGTCACTCCGGGGTTTGGTGAAATTAGCTGGAAAGTCTATTATTAGCCAGTAACACGCTGTCTCAATGGCGATCGCGTGCTTTCAAGAAGACATCTATAGTAGAAGTCCAAGTCTGCGTAGAGGGTAGCTGTGGAAATCATTCCTGAAACATTTTGGAGCCAAGTCCTAGCACGCCTAGAGATGCAACTCAACCGTCCAACGTTTGAAACCTGGATTAAATCTGCAACGGTTGAGGCGTTGGACACTCAACGGCTTGTCATTTGTACCCCCAATCCCTTTGCTCGCAACTGGATTCAGAAACATTATCTGAAGATGGTGTCGAGCGTGGTTCAAGATGTGCTGGGTCGTCCAGTAGATATCCAGATCACCGTTAAGCAAGGAGACGACCTTGACCAAGTCAATGAAACGGACGGTAGTTCTTGGTCAATGCCTGCTTCACTCCCCTCAGAACCGACACCCATCCCTGCGGGTCGGATAAAATCAACTGAGCTAAACCCCAAATATATTTTTTCGCGATTCGTTGTCGGGGCGAATAATCGCATGGCTCACGCGGCTTCTCTAGCCGTTGCGGAATCTCCGGGGCGAGAGTTTAATCCTCTGTTTCTCTGTGGTGGCGTTGGGTTGGGCAAAACGCACTTGATGCAGGCGATTGGTCATTATCGCCTTGAGATTCGTCCGGAATCGAAAGTGTTTTATGTTTCAACTGAACAATTCACTAATGATCTCATTGCAGCAATTCGAAAAGATAGCATGCAGAGTTTTCGGGAGCTGTATCGTGCTGTTGATGTGTTGCTTGTAGACGATATCCAGTTTATTGAAGGTAAAGAATATACCCAGGAAGAATTTTTCCATACCTTTAATACGCTCCATGAGGCAGGTAAACAAGTAGTCCTGGCCTCTGATCGTCCCCCGAGTCAAATTCCAAGATTGCAGCAGCGCTTATGCTCCCGCTTCTCAATGGGGCTAATTGCAGATATTCAGCCTCCGGATCTGGAAACACGGATGGCGATTCTGCAAAAGAAAGCTGAGTATGAAAATATTCGCCTGCCCCGGGATGTTATTGAGTACATTGCCTCTAGCTATACCTCGAATATTCGGGAACTGGAGGGAGCGCTGATCCGGGCGGTTGCCTATATCTCTATTTCCGGCCTGACGATGACGGTGGAAAATATTGCTCCTGTTTTGAATCCGCCTATTCAGCAGGTAGAAGCATCTCCGGAGTTAGTCATTAATACAGTGGCGGAGATGTTTAAGGTAGCCGTCGAGGATCTAAAGGGGAGTTCACGGCGTCGAGAAATTAGTACCGCTCGACAAGTTGCGATGTACTTGATGCGGCAGCATACAGATCTGAGCCTACCCAAAATTGGTGAAGAGTTTGGTGGCAAGGATCATACGACGGTAATGTATAGCTGTGAGAAGATGAGCCAACTGCGTGAGACGGATGCTGACATGGCTCGTACCCTCCGCGAGTTGAGCGATCGCATCAACATCAGCACCCAAGCTAGAAATCAGCCTTCGACGTAGAAAACCTACGTTCAAACTTACGCAGCCCTTTCATCCAGACTGATCTAACATTATCAAAAAGATACTTCTTGATTGTTAGCCCAAATGAGCTGATGATACGAAGGACTTTATAGCGACTAAAGCACATGATTGGAGCATAAACGGGCGTGTAGTATCGAAAGACGAACTGAGGATTCCATTTGCTGTGAAAGGATTCAATTGCTTTCGAAAAGTAGGACTGTCCATCGTGATTGTATTTCCCAGGGCTAAGATGGGTTAGATGGAAATCAATCACATAGCACTTGTGCCCTTTAGTTATTGCATCAAGGCATAGTTCATGACGGCTTTGTTGCATGATTAGAAGGATGATCAGGCTCACCTTGAGGTCGTCCGGGTATTAAGCTTCGACTTTGTAGCTATCGGGTTT
>JACYMB010000288.1 GCA_015272205.1 Synechococcales cyanobacterium T60_A2020_003
ACTGAAGGAAACGCCTTATTCTCAATACGGTGTGCTTCTTGCTGTGACCAATTACAAAATTTTTTCGATTTTTTTGCAATCGCGTGCGGAATTTAAATCGGTGGCGTTGTATCTGCACCTACCATTTCCATACCATCATTTTTGAATGCGTCTAGGTCACCTGCGTAAGAACGCTGAAACTGTCCCTAAATCTACGGATTCGGCCTTTTTACCAACCCTAGAGCCTCACTGATAGATATGAGTGGTTTCTCGCTTGTTACCCCCCAAGCAAAATTGTTAGGACAGGAACGATAGCAAAATCAGGTAAATTTTCATCTTCAACCCGTGAGGATTTGATGAAAATGCGAGTCCTAAGATTTTGCGCGATCGCGGATTTCAATCTCTCGAACTTGTCCTGACCATTGTGCAAATACCTTGATCCACAGCACCGTCGATCGTTTTCAAACGCCCCTTTCCAGACCGATCACCTCGCTGGTTTCCATTGGTTAGTTCATCGTTGTAATTTCACTGCATTTCATCCCACACAGGACGGCAGGTCGTATGGCAACCCCACGGTTCAATCACACACTTCAAAAACTGATATATCAGTCCAGGCGGCTTTACCGCCGAACTACTAGGGCATTTGTGAACTGGGTGCTCAGAGGGTTGTTCGTTGTCGGACGTAGCCCCTTTTCCACCTCTGGTTTTGTGCTGCCCACGGTAGTACTCCTGCTCTTAATCTTGAGCCTCACGGTGGGGGCAATTTCCTACCGCTCCTTTACCCGTACCAGTGACGTGATTAGCGATCGCCAACAGCGGGTGATCTATAACTCGGCAACGCCTGCCATCGATCGCGCCAAGGCGAAACTAGAGTTCCTTTTTGATCCGCTCGGTGACCCTCGCAGACCGGGTGGAGTTCCGGGTGAGGACGTGCTGCTGAACATGATGTATAACGACGGTCGGGGAGATCTAGATCCAGCTGACGATATCACGGAGGGTCGCGACGACTACACCTTCCCCGATGAAACGCGCGTCGATCTGGATGGTGATGGGGAATGGGACAACGCCTGGCGCTATCCGGTAGACCGAGACGGGGATGGCACAAATGATGCCTGGAATATTTACTCCATTATTTTTAGAACGCCTAAACCTGGTGATCCGGGATACGCAGACATCCGGCTTACCACCGATCCCAACAATCCGTCCGTCCCCATCGGTATTGACGATGAGGGCATGGCGCAACGCGCGAATCAACTCATGGTTCGCAACGCGCCGCTCAGTAACACGTTTTCCACCACCAGCGCCTGTACGTCTGGACTAGACACGGACAGCGGCGTCCTTGAGGGCTGGTTCCCGAATAACGGGACTCCCGGACAAGTGCGCAAAAACTTTCAGGTGGACGCTTTGGTTGTACCGTTCAACGAAGCGGGTGAGTTTCCCGCAGGCAGCCCTATCTCGAGTCTAGAGTTTCAGCAAGACCGGGTTGCCGACACCGGAAACAAGTGGGGAGCCTGGTTCCGCAACGATCTTGAGATCTTCCCAGGGCCTGCATTCACTTGGAACGGTGCAATGCATACACGGGGCAGCTTCTTTGTAGGCGATAGTAGCAGATTCAAAAGTGTTCTGATTAGCGCCCCCGAATCGTGTGTATACGATAAAGATGCATCGCGGATTACGATGGCTGAGTTTGAGGAAAACGAGGATAATAACATTCCGGCATTCCAAGGACAATTCATCAACGGTACGGTTAAGGTCAATAATTTCAATGGATCATCGACGATTAACCTGTACGACAAAGAAAATCCTCAAATTGGCGCAAGGAAGATGAACGCTGGCGGCGATACAGTAACCGCTGGAAGCAACCCAACCGCCTTTAGTCTAGATCCTGTAAAACTGCTCACCGAAGACGTGTCCCAGTCGCGAGGATGGGCTGAGAATCAGGGCAACAACAATTTACCCTCCGATAGCCGTGATCCAGCGTGGGCAGATAGCGCGTTTACCGTAGATAGAAACCGCATCTACAACAAAACGGAGGAAGTTCCCTACGTCGATGATCAATACCGCGCGGACAATCGTTGGGGCCCCAAGCCCCGCGTGCGCGGAATCAATGCCCAGATTCCGCTTGCGATTCCCGATGCCCCTGTGTCTGCGGATAACCCCAATGGCTACGATATTGGCGTTCAAATCGAGGGCGATAAATTAGCGGCTAAAGAGTTACCAGACGAGGAGTTGATTCGCACGGCTGAAGCCGAATCCCCCAGTCAGGCCGATGTTGCTGAAAATTTGGGATTAGACGGCTACTGGGAACGACGGGCAGATTACCAGGGGCTGAAACTGATTGTCGGTCAGCGTCTGGAATTGGGGAACAACATGGGTTGGGGCGGCGTGGATGGACGCGGCATTCCGGCCTTTGCCAAGGATAAGCAGGAAGCGAGCAGCGTTGAGCCGTTGCGTCCCTGGAATAGCTGTACAGGTGCCGATGGTAATGTTAGAGCCAATGCAAACCGCTGCAACGAGGCTCGGCAGCGCCGGATGCTGCGGGATAACCTAGCGGCGGTGCAGGCGATGGCCGTGTATCACTTTGCCGACAAGACGGACGGTATGCCCCTAGCCTGCATGGCGAGCACGGTTCACCCCGGTACGCCTGATACCCTGGCAAAATCGGCCACCTTTGCAAACTGGAACCCCGATGGGTTTAGCAACCTCCAGAGCAAATATCCCCTCGCCATCAGCAATTTCTTCTTGGGTGCTGGCACCAACGGCTGGGATTTTGAGCCGCCTGTGAAAAGCGACTTTGTCAATCTAGAGACGCCAATGATGAAGGCGCTGCAGAATTTGGCCCACTACGCTGGCGATCCCAAAGGCGGCGCTCCCTCCTTCCCACCCGTTACCAATGACAGTACCGTGCATCCCTATCCCAGCATGGCGATGTGGGGCGACTTTTCGATCCTGCGGCGGGTCATCGAGTTGATGAAAGATGGTACAGACTACGATGCCCTCAGCCCTGCCGATCAGGCCACCCTGCACACGGCGGCTTGTACGATTGGAATGCTGGCCTACAATATCGACTACCTGGATCAGCTCTATGGTTCGGGATTGAGCTATGGAGATGTCTCGTCTACTAGCAGCATTGATAGTGATGTGCGGGCAGAGCTTAGACAGTTGTCCGATGCTATAGGTGCAATTAAGGGTAAAAGTATTACTGGGTTTGATCCCAAAATTCATACCCCGGACAACTACATCTACGGTCTCAAAGGAGACACAAGTCTGAACAATACGAATGGCCGAAAGCTAATTGCCCTGGCTGAAATGCTGGCCACGAAGGAGCAGGTGCGGCGCGATCGCCTAGGTGGGTTCCTTGGAACGGACGGACCCAACGCAATCAAGTACGGCGATACCCCTAAGGGGAAAAACCCCTACTTCAGTGAGTCTTGTCAGGCATTCTTGGATGATACTAACCTTAAGAACCTAATTGAACTCTGTAGTGACTACCCTAAATACCCGATCCTAGCCGCATTGTTCGGTACCCTACCCAATAAAACAGAGGCAACAGAAGCACGCATCTTGAGAGACCTGGAGGATCGGAACAACTACAGCACCTACATCAGGGACGTGAATCAGGGCTTTGTCTACTATCGGCTCACACCTGCCGAAGTGTCAGAGATTGCCCTCAAACCCCGACCCCTGAACCAGTGGAAGCTGCCTTATATCGCCAATACATCCTCAACCGATACAGACTTTAGCCCCGTACAGCCGAATAATCCCAACCATCCCAACCTGCTGTTGTTGAAGCAGTGCGTTGCGGCGAGCGATATTTGTATCGAAAAAGATCAAAGTAATGGTGCGAGTCTCTTCCGGGTGGCCTTTAAGGATGCAGCGCTGTTTAACGGTCGCGAAATGATGACCGCTCGCACCCTGGATTTAGATCTGGATATCCTGCGCAAAACTACCATCGGCAATGGCTATTGGCTCCCCGCTGAAGAGCGAGCAGGCGTCATCTACGCGTTCCGCGAAGATGGGGTTCGGGAAGGCTCGATTGTGCGGCCTCCGTCCTCAGATTGGGCCACCTGCGGCACCACAACTGCCCTGGAAAAGAATGCGGCCTGCCGCATGAACACGACGCCCAACGCCTACCAGTCTACGGATCCGCCGCCAGCGACGAATGGCATCAGTACCAAACCCGTAGACTTCTATGCCGATCCCGATCGCCGTCCCTTTGCCTTCCGTCTTAAGAACGGTAAATCGATCGAACGTCCTGAAAAAGAAATTACCGGGATGACCTTCGTATCGGATAATGCTGTCTACATCCAGGGCAATTTCAACTTCCACCGTTCGGGTGGAGCAGAAGTACAAGAATTTAATCAACTCCTGGATGACAATAGCAACAACTTCTACACGCGAGGCAATTCGGGCTTAAACAACAAGTTTGCCCGTCCCAAGACGGACCAATGGCGACCCGCCGAAATCCTGGCGGATGCGATTACGATTCTGCCGATCAACTTCTGTGATGGTAGTATTCTGGATACCTTTGGCGGTGCCGTTACGGGCAATACAACCGCCAACTATGGCTGTTCCAACAGCGGTAATATTACCTCCTTTATGGATCAGAACCTGCCGAACCAGACTTTGGGGACTAAGCCATCGGGTTCACCTAGCTCCTTACCTAACGATGGCTGGCTACGGGAGAATCCCCTGGGAAGCAACAAGAACCGATCTCCAGTACGAGTTTCGCGTGATGGCAACCCTGTTTTAGTAGCAGGTTCTTATACAAAAAATACAAACCAAAAAAGTTACGACGATGTCCAGGAATACGGTGTCAGCACCAATCAACGATATTTAACCTTCTCGGATAGTAAGTCCCTGATTACCGCTCCGGACAGAACGGAGGTAAACGCGGTGATTGTGAGCGGGTTGGTGCCCTCCCGTACAGGACAGAGCTATGGTGGATTGCACAACTTCCCCCGGTTTATCAGCAACTGGGGTTCAAGAAGGCTCTACATCAAAGGCTCCATCATCCAACTCAGCTTTAGCAACGCGGCGACGGCTCCCTTTGACCAGGAAGCCTGGGAGGTGGGGCAGACCCCAACTACAGGTGCAGAGCTGATCAAGTACTACAATCCCCCGAGGCGACTTTGGGGATACGATGTAGCGCTGCAGTATGCATCGCCAGGCCCCCTTTCTGCCCGTTTTGCTGGCGTAGAAGATAGCCGGAGTGAGTTCTACAGCGAACCGGCTCTCGACGATCCGTATATCGTCAAGCTCTGCGAAGCGATGCAGGCTCAGGTCACAAACCTCCCCTGCGAGTAACGGCTCTGCGTGTGGGGTGGGTAGCCATCTCACACCGTTTTTCCTAAGTTTTTATCCATCGTTTTTGTGCCGGACGGTAAGCTGCTATGTCTACTCCCTTTCCCTCTCTACCCAATCGCTGGTTTTGCTCGGCCATATGGGTCAAATCGCTCCTCCGCGCAATGTCTCACCCATCTAGCGACCAAGGATTAACGCTACTGGAAGCCGTTATGGCGCTGCTTGTGGTGGCGATCGCAAGCGTCCTGATCACGCCACCCATCCTGGTGGCCACGGCTACCCGTGTCCAAACCCAGCGTGCCGAGCAAGCCCAACAAATCGCCCAGGCCGAAGTGGATCGAGTTCGGACGCTGGTAAACCGAGGCGCGCAAAATATCAATAACCTTCCCACCGCTGTAGATGCTGCAGTTCTCAATGCAATTGCACCCCCTGATGGCACATCGGGCTTAATGCGCTCCACAGGTGCGTGTGACAATCCCTACACAGGTCAGCAAGTCGCAGCTACCAAAGCCGTAGAGGTTGACATCACAGGAGACTGTGAGGCTGATTTTGTGATGCAGGTCTTCCGCACCAATGGGGTTCCAGAAGGGGCAACCCAACCCATCAACTTTGACATTGGAGTGCGCGTCTATGCGGTGATTCGCGGAGTAGATGCAGTGCCTTGGGACGATCTCGCAACCGATCCAGCGCCTCTCAAGATGACGACGGGCGAGGGAAGCCAAAATACCAATCCCCTATCCGTTATCTACAGCAACATCACCCAAGGCGATACCCGGAATTCCCTGGACTGTTACCAAAACGCTTGCGCCCAGTAACGTTTCTGGTCGTTTTCTCATCCCTTTACTTCTCTGGCTGCACACGGAGCACCTATCGATATGGCAAACGTTCCTCTTCATCCCATTTTGTGGCGATTTTGGCGATCGCGGCATCGTGCCAATACCAATGCTCACCAAGGCTTTACCTTAACCGAACTACTGGTAACGGTGTTCATCTCAAGCGGCATCATTGCAGGTGCCATGTTCTTGGTAACAGAACTAACCAGTACCAACCAACGTGAGGCGGCTCGTAACGAAACCCAGCGCGATATGCAGAATGCCCTGGACTATATTGCCTCTGAACTTCGAGAAGCCAGCTTTGTGTACACAGGGGACTGCATGGCCGGAAACACAACCCCCAGTGGTGAGGGATGTCCGGGGCTTCTGGGCCGCTTGCCTGCAAGCCTGAACAGCCCAACCAACACTCCCGTTCTCGCCTTCTGGAAAAATGACTTACTCCCCACAGAGGTTCGCCAACGGTGTGCCGCAGGCAATCCACCCAGCGATGCATCAGGGAACCTGGCGAACTGTAGCAATGGCCATGCCTACGCCCTGATTGTGTATTCCCTAAATACTGCAAATCCAAACGACACCTGGGATGGTCG
>JACYMB010000289.1 GCA_015272205.1 Synechococcales cyanobacterium T60_A2020_003
TGGCAAAAGCCACGGAATTTAACCCTCCTCCCATGAACCGTAGGAGCGGGTTCTGCAATAGATCTTCGGACTTGTTGCGGTTGATCGGCTAAACCTGCCCGTACCCAAAATCTTCCTCTCCTAACTTTTGGCGGCGGCTGTCGGAACTTGTTTCCGCAGGAGGTCTGCCCGTCGCTTTGCCGTAGAGTTACGCGGCTCGATCTTAAGGGCTTCTTCATAGGCTTCTAAGGCTTGGGTGATGAGCTGCTTTTTCTCGTAAGCAAACCCCAGGTTGTTAAAAGCCGTGACGTAGGCTGGAACCCGATCCAAGGCTTCCTTGTATTGCCGAATAGCTAGGTCATACTGTTCCTGGGCGGCGTAGGAGTATCCCATGGCGTTGTAGATTACTGCTTCGTTTTCGGCTCCTTCTAAATCCTTACACTTCAAGGCTTTTTGGAATTGGGCGATCGCCTGACTATAGAGCCGCTTATCTAGGAAAATGCCGCCCAGTTCGTAGTGTTCCTTGGCGCTGCCCTTGCCTTTACTCAGCTTGTTCTGGAGGCGATTGAAGGTCATTTCCGTCCGTCGCGTTTTCAAGACTTGGCGAAGTAGGAAAAAACCACCGATGCCCAGTAGAACAACCAGGATACTGAGGTAAATGACGGCTAAGTTATCACTCATAGGTCTTCAAACACGCGCTTGACGCTTAACTTGTTGACTTGATTTTGGACGTAGATTTGGAATTTTCTTATTTTCAGCCTACACCAGATCTTGACCCATACTTCTGTCCGCTGATGGGCGTCACAATCGCTATGATAAAGGCTGGTGAACTTGCGGGGGGAGGCGTTCCGACCGTTTATACTCGTCCTTTAGCTCGGTTAATTGAGCAGTTTCAACGGTTACCGGGGGTTGGGCCAAAGACGGCTCAACGCCTTGCATTGCACATCCTGAAGCGTCCCGATGATGAGGTTAAAGCCTTGGCGCAAGCGTTGATGGATGCTAAGCAACAGGTGGGGTTGTGCAGCGAATGTTTCCACTTATCCGCTGAGCCAGTCTGCGAAATTTGTGCTTCTAATAGTCGCGATCGCGCCACTCTGTGCGTCGTTGCCGATTCGCGGGATGTGATCGCATTAGAAAAAACGCGGGAATATCGAGGGCTGTATCACGTTCTGGGGGGCTTGATTTCCCCAATGGATGGCATTGGCCCCGACCAGCTTTACATTGCCCAACTGGTGCGGCGCGTCAGTCAACAGCAGATTCGAGAAGTGATTTTGGCGATTAGTCCCAGCGTGGAAGGGGAAACGACAACCCTGTATATTGGTCAACTGCTAAAACCCTTTACCCGCGTCACCCGGATCGCCTTTGGGTTGCCGATGGGGGGAGATCTGGAGTACGCCGATGAAGTGACCCTAGCTCGCGCCCTAGAAGGCCGACGAGATTTGGATTAGCCCGTTTTACGGAGCTTTCGGTAAATCAACGGTACAAAAGCCAGTCCTGTTAGCAAGGTGCAGGCGATCGCCAACGGAGCTATTTGCCCTCCTCCGAGTACGGTTTGTCCAGTTACGCCCAGCCAGGTATAGCCAATGGTGCCGGGAATGATCCCGATCGCCGTGCCCAAGGCGTAGGGTTTGATATCAATCACCGTTAGACCAAACAAAAAATTGACAATCGAAAAGGGTGAGATCGGGATAAAGCGAATGGCGAGGACGCACCGCATTGGATGGCGATCGCTCAAATGATTGATCCGATGCATCAGTGGATGATCGTGAAAGCGACGGTAAACCCAGGATCGCAGAATCGAACGGGCGAGGTAAAACGCGGCGATTGCTCCCAAGGTTGCTCCCAAGAGTGACCAAACTGTGCCCCAGACCAAGCCGAAATGGGCTCCCCCAGCAATCACAAGTGCTGTACCAGGAATGCCCACCATCGCGGCGATCGTATGCGAGAGCAAGAACAGCGGAATGGCATAGCGATCGGGCAGCAACTCCAGGGAAAGCTCTGGCAACCCGACTTGGTGCCTCAGCACGACCAAAAAGGCCGCTAAACTAGCGAGTCCCAAAAGGGCGATCGCTTTTCGTTTCCAGTTAAAACGAGACTTTGACCGAGAGGACGAATCCGGACAAAATGGCTGCATACACGTTGATCAAGATTTGACTCCTTTGGCAGTCATTAAACCCAACAATCCTGAAATCTTTCTGAGAATACCGCTACAGTTTTCCTGATAGACAAACAGTAAGGCAGCGGATTGCGTCTACGCTACGTGCTGAAGCCAGTTCAAAATGAGCGTGTTGACCTGCTCCGGACGCTCATCATGGGGACAATGACCTGTTTGTGGGATCGGGATAAACGTTACAGCCGTTTCTGGAGATTGATCGGGACGAGCCGCCAACTCTTGATAAATTTTAGCGCCCGTAATTGGAGTCCAGGGATCGGCTTCTCCCCATAACACCAAAAGCGGGTGCTGCACTTGGGGGAGCAGTTCCGAGGGACGCGGGCCAGCCGGAGCCGTCAGAATAGAGGCAAACACTTGCTGAGCACCGGGATGGCAAGACGGTTCGTAGAGCAGATCGACCAATTCATCCGTGATAGCATCGGGCGTACAGTAGACCTGTTTCAACGTTCCCCGAATGCGAGATTTACGGCGTACCTGGTTAAACATGAACGAGCCAAGCACCGGAGAGGCAACCACCTTCGTAAATGTGCCCATGATCAAACCCAGGATGGGGTTGAGTTCATCGGGACGGTGATTCAGTCCGCCTGCACAGTTCAGCAGAACACCTCCAGCCGCTGTTTCTGGATGGTTTGCCAGCAGCATTAAGGTAAGTAATCCCCCAATCGAGTTACCCACAAAAACCGTAGGCCGTTGAATATGTTCAGCCCAGAAGTCTGTCAGCAGGTCTTTCCACACCTCAAGGCTATAGTCCAAGGCGGGCTTGTCTGATGCGCCAAAGCCCAAGAGATCCAAGGCATAGACCTGATACCCAGCATTAGCGATCGCCGGAATATTGTTTCGCCAGTGCCCAATGGATGCCCCAAAGCCATGAATTAGGAGCAGCGGTGTGCCATGTCCCTGGACGGTGTAGCAGATGGTGTGCCCTTGCCATGTCCAGTACAGTTTCTCAAGGGGTTTGGTTGCGGGTTGCAGCGTTGTCATAATTAATAAAGTGGTAATGTCTTAACGTTTCTTTATATCTCTTCCATCATATAGCAAACCTCAAGTCTGCTTTAGGGACGAGCGATCGCCTCCTTTACTCAATCGCCCCAGCTTCTGGCAACCATAGGATCGTCAGCGTTCCCGGATGGTCTGCCGTTGTTGGAAATAAATCCTCATCAATCCAAACGCTAGACAGAA
Source organism: Synechococcales cyanobacterium T60_A2020_003 (assembly GCA_015272205.1). NCBI lineage: Bacteria > Bacillati > Cyanobacteriota > Cyanophyceae > Synechococcales > Synechococcales cyanobacterium T60_A2020_003. Next base: position 3,332 of record JACYMB010000289.1, read on the forward strand.
CTGGACTCACGACTTCGATCAAGCCATTCATCTGTTGGGCTAAGTCCTGGGCGATCGCCAGTCCTAACCCCGTACCGGGGATCGCGGTCTGTGCCTGCACTCCTCGATAGTGGCGTTCAAAAAGATGTTCCAAATCTTGGGGTGGAATTCCTGGCCCTGTGTCGGCGATCGCCACCCCTTGCATCATGCCCGTAGAGGCAGCCCGACGCAGCCCCGACTGAATCAGCACTGATCCTCCTCTGGGCGTATATTTCAGCGCATTATCAATCAAGTTATTCACGATCTCGCCAAAGGCTTTGGGATTAAGGAGAACCGGAAACTGCTGATCCGATCGCTCAATCTGAAGATGGATTTGGCGATCCTGGGCGATCGCCTGAGCTGTATCCAAAATGGGCGACAGCACTGCATAAAGGGAGTAGGGACTGAGCGGTAAATCATCGCCCATAATATGGCGAGCCGGGGGTAAGGCTACAGGCACGCTAACAGGTGCGGCATCTAGGGAGACATAGGGCGATGGTAATAGCAATGGCTCTTCCGCATCAATCACCCGATCAAACTGCTCCAGCAAATCTTGGAGGCGATCGCTCTCCCGCACAATACTTTCAGCAAACTGCCGTTGATCATCCCCTGGCAGCAGTCGGCGCAAAATCAGCTTTCCAAAGGTTCGCAAGGCCGTCAGCGGGTTCCGAAACTGATGCAGCAGATCATCTAGGTGATCCCGCTGTTGGGCACAAAATTGCCGCTGCTGTTGGAGATCATGGCCTAACCATTGCGCTTTTTGATCCAACGCACAGGCGATCGCCAAGGTATCGGCAATTTGTTCAATCTGCTCCTGTTCCTGATCTGTCCAAGGGCGATCGGTACGAGCCGTGACCAGTAAACCGACGGCTACATCTTCATGGACGAGCGGCAAAACAACGTGAAGCGGTAGCTCAAACGAGGCCTCAGCCAGTAAGGGTTCATCCTCAAAATGGGGAGCTGAGGGATTGGGGCGTACTGGATTTGGATTGGTTGGCGATGATAAGGGAGGTTGATAATTTTTCCCTTCTCCACTAGCTAGCACCATCGGATTTTGCGGCATTGCTCGGTTACGAGTGAGCAGCGACAAAAGGCGATCGGCTTTCCAATCTGCAAGGAGATCGGGATAGGCGACAACGGGTACGAGCTGGGCGATCGCATCTTCGGTTAATTCTTCTGCCAAATACACCACCGCCAAGGCTGCTCCTAACGTCTGCGTTAGCAGTGCGACCTGCGACTGGCAAAGGGAAATAAATTCAGTCGTAGCAGGCATCAACATGATCGCAGCTCCATAGAGAACATCCTAAGTTCACTGCCCTAACCCAATAAAGTCTTGCAACAGCTTGTCTAGTCAGTGCTTGCGCAAATCTAGCCGTAGTACCTGAAGCGATCCCCATTTCTCACTTCATCCTATCCAAAAGCCTCCTCTTCTCCTAGCCAACTAGGCGCTTGCTGTCGCCCTCAAATAAAAAATATGAACTCAAGCATAAAGTTTTGTTAACAACAAATGAATAGAATAATGCCTAAGAGCCTTGAAAAAATAAGATATCTGTATCATAGACATATAAACGCTGTATCAAAAAATTAAAATAAGTTGAGTTTTTGACTCCAAATCGATATACTTTGCACGGTTTTTACTTTTTGTAGTCACCGTTACATCTGTCGATTTTCAGAGGAGGTAGCAAGGTTGGCCAGGAGACGCAAGCGCAAAAGTCGTCGTCGTCAAGAAGGGCGCAGAATCCTAGATATGGTGCCCCAGTTCAGCATTGAATGCGGTGAGGATAAGCCTGTTACGGCTGCCCGCAAGTTTATTCACGCTGAGGGAATTGCACCGCCAGCACTTTTGCTGGTCAAGCGTAACGAGCATACCACAGACCGATACTTCTGGGCGGAGAAAGGCCTGTTCGGTGCTCAATATGTTGAGGAAAACCATTTCTTGTTCCCCAGTCTCAGGGTTCAAGATGAGGAGGAAGAATTAGCCGTTACCTTTCAGTAATCAGCCACAGTCTTGAATCAACGCGAGCGCAATCTGCCTTTCGGTGATTCATGGGTTGCTGTTACGCCTATCCCTGCACTACACATTACGTAATGAATTTGACCCACCGTGGGTGAGGAGATACAGCAGACTAGTCTGCGATCGCAGGGTCAAAAGCAGGCGTAGATCAAGAAAATAGCGTTCTAATGCGCAGTCAAGTCAGATTGGGTCTGACTTCCTATCGTGGAAACTATGCCTCAACTGTCGAGGCGAACGGTTGAATGGGTAGGATATCGACACAACACGGTAGTACCAAGTACGGCCAAAAAATAACAAGTAGCAGACAGGGAGAAGCATGGCTCCTCCCTGTTTGTTTTGCGTCTCAGATCAAGACTTTTCCTACTGAACAGTCACTTTAACGACTTTGGGCTTATCTGCAATCAATTTGGGCAACGTGAGGCTTAAGATGCCATTCGTGTAGGTTGCTGATACATCAGCATTGCGAATCTGGGTGGGTAGCGCAACTTTTCGATAGAAGCGCCCATAGCGGAACTCAGAGCGGGTTGCAGAGGGTTCCGGTGCTGGGCGATCGCCCTGAATCGTGACCGAATCCACGGTGGCTTCAATATCAAGCGCATCAAGCTGCATTCCCGGCAGTTCAACGTTTAGCACGATCGCCTCTGGTATATCCTTCACTTCTAGGGCAGGCGCATACACTCCACCCTCGGATTGTTCTGGATGCTCTGGGACAGCAAAGGTAAACGTTTGGAATAGGCGGGACAATTCGCGCTCTAAGGTATCAACGTCGTGAAGGGGTGTCCAGTGAACACGAACCATAGGATTGATCTCCCAAATAGCAGTAGGGTGTGTGAGATTAAGTGGCACCCTTCGCTTAGGATTTAAACCATTCCTGTAGGTCTGCCAGATTCATTAATTTCAGAGTAAACAACCCTATCGAGAGTCAGGGTTCGGGTGTCTGGGGAAGGGACGATCGCAATATCCACACTCTTCAGCCTTTCCGATCCAGAAAACCGACCCTGAATTCTAGATTTCCGACCTTATTTCCTAAGAGGCTAGCCATATCCCTATTCACGCCGACTAGGATTCCAAAGTCATACCATCGTCCCAGCGCTAAGATTTGATGAAAACGGCCAGACACTCGTTAACGTACAGCCTGATGTCTGAAATATCCGCAATGAAAATCTCAGAGGCAATTGATCTAAAAAAGTGGAACGTTTGCATTGAGATGAAGCAGACCGAAGATAAGATCAAACTATCTGTGTAACTAAAGGCTGTGAACGTTTTAGATTTTTTACTAGGGCTAGGTGTCGGTATCGGCATTCTCATTTGGCAACGATCGCGCTACGAAAGTCGGTTACGCAACGTTTTGAAGCGGTTAGATGCAGAACTTTCGGCAAATTCACCGCTTTCCCTCAGCGGTCAGCTATCAATGGCGATCGCGCTCAAAAATGAAGCTACTCAAGCCGCAAAGCAGCAACTGGAGGTTTATCACCAGATTTTGCGCCAAGCTCCCATCGGTTTTCTTCAAGTCGATGAGGAAAACTGCTTAGTCTGGTCCAATCTACAGGCCAGAACAATCCTCGGTATCTCAACCGAAGACTCCAACTCGTCTCGATTACTGCTAGAACTGGTTCGCTCCTTTGAGCTAGATGAGTTAATTGAACAAACTCGTCAGCAGCAAAGACCTTGCCAAAAAGACTGGACGTTCTATCCAGCCAGTGATGATCCCAGTGTTGTGGCTCGTCAGCAGCCGCGCCCCCTCCGAGGTTATGCGTTTCCCCTACTCAATAAGGCCGTTGGCATTTACCTCGTCAGTCGGCAAGAAGCCGTACTTTTGAAACAACAGCGCGATTGCTGGACATCCGATGTCGCTCACGAGTTGAAAACGCCCCTCACATCCATCCGTCTAGTCGCTGAAACGCTGCATAGCAGAATCGATCCCCCGATGCAGGGATGGGTCGAGCGTTTGATTGGCGAAACAACTCGTCTGAGTCATCTCGTTCAAGATCTCCTCGATCTTAGTCACCTAGAAAGAGAGTCGTCACGATGTCTGAACTTCACGACGATCAACCTTACGGAATTGATTCACTCGGCATGGCTGAACTTAGAACCGCTGGCGTCCAAGAAACATATTCGACTGGAATTTGAAGGAGAGGAGTCGATCCCCATCGAAGCCGACGAATCGCGTTTGTATCGAGCAATGCTTAATATCCTGGACAACAGTATTAAGTACAGTCCCCCTCGGCAGTGTGTCCTTGTGCAGGTGTCCGTATACGCCGATCCAGCGGTGACAACAAACCCTATGTTGGCCGAATCGGGAACGGTGCTGTCTGAGATATCTCCCCCTAGCGAACCCTTGCCAAGGGCGATCGCTCCCCCTGCCGCATCGAGTGAATCATCGTGGGTTCAAATCGACATTGTAGATTCAGGGCCAGGGTTTACCGAAGACGCCCTTCCCCTGATCTTTGATCGCTTCTTTCGAGAAGATTCGTCGCGATCGCGCTACGCTTCACCCTCTACATCCACGGCCAACTCCTCTAACTCTGTTCAATCAGCGCCCATGTATCAATCTGGGAGCGGCCTAGGCCTGTCAATCGTGAAACAAATTGTAGAAGCACACCATGGACGCATTCAGGCAAAGAACCATCCAGATACTAATGGTGCTTGGATTCAAATCCAGTTCCCCCAGTGGCAACCCTCATCTCCAACCGAATTTATGAAAGGGTCATAACAGCTTCTGCCCCAA
>JACYMB010000290.1 GCA_015272205.1 Synechococcales cyanobacterium T60_A2020_003
AATGTAGCTGCTTCAGCCATTCTCATTAACAATTCTTATTGCGGTGACCAGGTACCCTGGTTTAGCATACCGTTCTGGCAGGGCGACTTCTCCCGCAAAGTTCTGCTTCGTGGGAATCACCTTGGAATTCTGCGGATGCGGGGCTAATCCAGTACGCTCCTTGCCTCGGTTCTGCACTGTCAGGAGCTAGGACGTAGCCTGCGGGAATCAGATCGGAGGCAGGAGTAGGCGTAGGCCGTTTCGCGATCTGCCTAAATTCTGTCAAAACCGACCGTGATTGGGCTATCCTAGCCTTTGCTTTGATAGGGAGAAGATTGATCCATGCCTGTTGCGACTGTGACTGTTCCGGCAACGACTGCCAACCTAGGCCCCGGCTTTGACTGCATTGGTGCAGCGCTGAGCCTGTATAACCGCTTTCAGTTCACGCCGCTGGATGGAGAGGAACCCACGGTGCAGTTTCAGGTCACGGGTACCGAAGCGGATCGGGTGCAGCGCGATAAAAGTAATCTGGCCTATCAAGCGTTTTGTCGTGTCTACGACCACTTAAATCAAACCCCACCTTCGGTGGAAATTGCCATTCAGCTAGGAGTTCCCTTGGCACGAGGACTGGGCAGTTCTGCGACTGCCATTGTGGGAGGCTTGCTAGGAGCCAATCTACTGGCCGGATCGCCTCTGAGTGCAGATGACATTATGAAATTGGCGATCGCCATCGAAGGCCATCCCGATAACGTAGTTCCGGCGTTGGTGGGGGGGTGCCAACTTTCGGCGCTTGATGCGCAGGACAACTGGCTGACGGTGCCTATTCCCTGGCATGCTGACATTGTGCCTGTGATCGCAATTCCCAACTTTGAGCTATCCACGGCGGAGGCACGACGCGTGTTGCCCAAAGACTACAGCCGTGCCGATGCAATTTTCAACACGGCTCACCTTGGCCTTCTTATCCGCGCCTTGGAAACTGGACAATCCGATTGGCTCAGTGCTGCCCTACAAGACCGCATCCATCAGCCCTACCGCAAACCCCTGATTACAGGTTACGAAGCGGTACAGGCCGCCGCGATGAGCGTTGGAGCCTATGGCCTAGTGATTAGCGGGGCAGGGCCTACACTGTTAGCGTTGACCTCAGAAGAGCGATCGCCCGCCGTGCAGGCACGGATGGAGCGGGCGTGGGCCGAGCAAGGCATTTTGGCGCAGGTGGAAGCCCTCCAGCTTGATACCCAAGGGGCGATCGCCCAATTACAAGCGTCTGTCTAAACTGGGTAGACCGTCGGGTAGGAGGTCGGGATCGGCGGGAATGTAAAGAATGTAAAACTTGGTGATGCTTTGGGAGAAGGCAGGTACACTAGCGGCGTAGGCATCTCCAAATGGATCAATCTTTGTATTGATTCGTTGAAAAGTCCCCATTTTGGTGGATATCTTGCTACATTTTTAGTCAAGCAACGCTATATGTATTGTTGACCCTGTAGACGTTCTCCTAGACTCATGGCTCAGGACACTCGCATGAACTCGGCAGCCTCGCCCTCGCCCCCCCCATCCCTTCAGCCACGGACATCCCGTTCGCCTGTTTCCACATCAGCACTCCGGTCTGGCACTTTCTCTGCCGATCAGTATGCCGATCGTCTGATGGATGAGCTATTTGAGGACGTTGATCGCATCCTAGAAGGGGTCGTGCCTGCCGAGCTTGCTGAACCTTTGGACACTCCTGGTTCAGCATTAGCAGTACAAACAGAAGCTGAAGCTACGGCCACGCTTACCATGCCGCTGCAAGCTGAGATGGATGAGGTGTCCAGTTTGGCGATCGCCCCTGACACCCATATCAGTACAGCAAATGAACCCGATACGCTACCGTTCCCTGGCGTTTCCCCTGAATTTATAGACCAGGACGAGCCTCAGCAACCTCTGAGTCTGTTCGATCGGCTCTTGCTCCTGGCTGCCGGAATTTCGGTGATTGCCACGATTGTCCTAGGGTTCATGCTAGAACGGGCTTGGCGACAGGCGCAAAATCCTCCTGTGCCAGCGATTAGCGCCGCTCAACTTGCGGAACAAAACCGTCAAAAAGCCTTTTTAGACTATATGCAGGAATCGTTAGAGGCCATCGATCGGCGTGCTGATCAAGTCCAGGTGGCTGGCGTTCCCCCTCAGTCCCAGATGCCGACCCTATCTATTCCTGGCAGTCCAACTAATTCCCCAACGGTGCTAGAGCGGGTGTACATCCCTGTATACCAAACGCCACCGATTGTGCCAGGTTCTCAATCAGCACCGTCTCTCTCAGCAGGTGCGCCCCCGGCTAGCGCTGTCCCCGCACCCAGCGTACCAACCGCTGCAGCCCCCGCTGCAGCCTATACTCTAGTTGGTGTCCTCGATCTGGGCGATCGCTCCGCCGCGCTGGTGAATATCAATGGCACGACCCAGCGATTTCAAGTGGGTGAAACGATTGGGGCAAGCGGTTGGACGCTCGTTTCCATTGAAGATCGAGAGGCTGTGATTCGGCGCAACGGTGAAGTGCGATCGCTCTTTGTGGGGCAAGTGTTCTGATGGTCTAAACGCGACGGACTGAGGGGCGATCGCTAGTTTCAGCCATAGCTGAAAGGCTGAAATCCCTGACGTGGCAACGTATTTCTAACTCATAACTGAGAACTCAACCCTCAAAATTGGGATCAGCAATTAACAAAGAGCAGTCGCTTTTCTACCCGACCAGGTTGCCTGTGGCGAATCCTCACCAGGCCACGAAACTTTTAGCAATTAAATTCGTCAACATTTACGCCTAACGCGATCGCTGTCAGACGGGATGGCGATGGAGTGCTGTTCTATGAATGCCCCCTTTCCAAGCAGTTTTAACTCAACGCATTCTTTACTTAAAAATGGCTGTAAAACCTCAATACACCACAATTCCGCCAATTATCATCTTTGGTGACAGTCTTTCGGATACGGGACGCCTCCGCCGCGCAACCCTTGGATTTGCACCGCCCGCCAAAGCCTACCCCACGGGACGCCTCTCCAACGGAGCCGTCGCTGTTGAATACCTTGCGGAGTCTCTAGGACTCCCCTTTAAGCAATCCCATAACTATGCGATCGCTGGAGCCAATTCTGACCGAAGTAACGTCAATGACAAGGCTCTGATTACCTTTGATGGGTTTCTCGACCAGATTGATGCGTTTAAAGACGATGTAGCAAAAACGGGGGCAAATCCCAACGGCATCTATGTGATTTGGATTGGAGCCAACGATCTCTTCAACGGCACGGATCAGCCAGCCAAAACTGTCAAAACCGTTCTCCAAAATCTAGAAGCCGGAGTTAGAGACTTAGCAGACGCGGGCGCGCGCTACATTACCCTGGCCACCTCGCCAAACCTAGGACAGACGCCTTTTGCCCAGCAGTCCGACACGCCCGTAGAGGTCATGATTGATTTGGTTAATCGGTTTAACAGCGGTTTAACAGCGGCGATCGCCACGTGGCAAGCAACGCTACGCAAAACAGATCTGATCCTGGCTGATGTGTTTCCGCTCGGAGAGGCGATCGCGGTGAATCCGAAAGCCTACGGCTTTACAAGTACAGAAATCGCGTACCTCACTAAAGACTTAGAACCGGACGATCCCAACGCCAACCCCGACGAATTTGTGTTTTGGGATCAGGTTCATCCCACGACTCGTACCCACAGTCTGTACGCAGAGGTCTTCGAAACGGCGATTACAGAAGGGATTACGGATGATATTGCCCGCAAAGGTACCACAACGGGCGATCGTCTCGTGGGATATGGCGGGGACGATCATCTCAAAGGAGGGGGTGGTGATGATGAACTCTTGGGTAACGCAGGCAACGACACGTTGCTGGGTGGACAAGACGAGGACTGGTTAGACGGCGGTGCAGGCAACGACAACCTCCGGGGCGGGCAAGGCTCTGATACCTTTGTGATTTACTCCGACATGGGTAAGGACAAAATCCTAGATTTCACGAGGGATGAAGACCACCTCATCACTGACCGTGGTTTGACCCTATCAGACTTAACACTCAACCCCGTTCGCAGCGGCACCAGAATTCAATCCCCGGATGGAACCCCATTAGCTGTTCTTCGGGGTGTTAGCCTGACGGCGATCGCAGAGTTTGATGGGCTTAGCGTAGTTTGAGGTCTAGTGCATTTGCGGTGGATGTGAATCCTTGCGTGGCTCTAAGGGTTCATGCTCTCCCCTCAAGCATTCATTCAGGAAGGTGATCATCATCGTCCAACATTCAGGCTAAAGCTTGTCAAAAAAAGCAGAGCAATCTTTTCTCAAGACCGCTCTACTCTTGCATACCTTCTAAGACAAGTATCTTAGCTATCCTATGGTATCAGCGAAACATGCTACTTACGGAACTATCCTCATGGATGCGCCACACGGCTTCCCCAATTAAGTTGGCAACCGATAGCACTGTTAGCTGCTTAAAGTGATTTTCAGGCGCGACGGGAATCGTATTGGTGACTACAACTTCCTCAAACAGCCCGGACGACAAGCGCTCAACCGCAGGCGGCGAGAAAACAGCATGGGTCGCACACGCATACACCGCTTTCGCCCCTTCACGACGCAGCAGCCTTGCCCCTTCAGTAATGGTTCCAGCCGTATCAATCATGTCATCGACCATGATGGCGGTCTTGCCAGCAACCTCACCGATGACGTTCATGACTTCAGCCACATTATGAGCCTGACGTCGCTTGTCAATGATCGCCAACGGTGCATCGTTCAGCTTTTTCGCAAAAGACCGGGCTCGCGCTACTCCGCCCACATCCGGCGAAACGACCACAACGTCCGATAAATTCTTAGTTGCCAAATAGTCATGGATGACGGGCGAACCGTAGACATGGTCAAAGGGAATATCGAAGTAGCCTTGAATCTGAGCCGAGTGTAGATCCATGGCCAGGACTCGATTTGCGCCAGCCTGGGTAATCAGGTTTGCAACCAACTTAGCGGTAATGGATTCGCGACCTGCTGTCTTTCGATCGGCTCGTGCGTATCCGTAATAAGGAATGACCGCCGTAATTTGACGGGCAGAAGCCCGACGACAGGCATCCACCATAATCAAAAGTTCCATCAAGTGGTCATTGACAGGATGGCACGTTGGCTGCATGAGATAAACGTCACATCCGCGAATCGATTCTTGGATCTGGATATACAGCTCACCATCTGCAAATCGCTTGCGTACCATTGGACCTAAGTCCATACCTAGGTAGCGTGCCACCTCTTTCGAGAGTTGGGCATTTGCGGATCCAGAGAATAACCGAAGGCGGCTATTGTCTGGCATGGAATGGCTGATAGATGGCTGGAGAGTTAGCGTTGCAGAGTGGATCACGACCATGCCCTCGAAGCTCAAGTCATCGCAATACTAGCATCTTCAATCGGTGAATGATTTCCCAGAAAACACTACTTCAGCATTACAAAAGTTCAACCACGCCCTAAGCGAATCAAACCCAATAAACGTGCGATCAAAAATGGCAGTACGCTCAATGAACAAAAGCCTTGGCCGCATCTTGATCGGTAGTGGCGGTAATCAACTCCCTCTATCTAATACCAGAGTTTAAAAGACGCATCCTAAAAACAAGCAATGTTAAAAGCTTTGTGACAAACCTGGACGTAAGATTTCAATTCATGTGGTCGAAGCTCAACCATACGCCAAGTATCAAAATTTATTTACAAGACTTAACATAGCAAAAATCTTGAAAAATGTGGACTATTTTCTAGGCGTTTATCTAACCTTCTAGTAGCGGTTGAAGATTAGACACATGGACTGGAACACCAGAAAATAGCCCAAGCCGTTAATCTGAATTACAGGTCGCCACCACGGAATGCCAAAACAAAAATGACAATTGGTCCGGAGAGCATGATCAGAGCAACCAGAGTTAGCTGGATGATGGCTTCCCAGTTGATACCACTACCAAGACTTGCAAGTGCGTCCATTATTCCTCCCAGAAAACTACGTGATGAACCTACAGAACCGTATGATCTTTTGGTCAAGATCGAATGACAAGCAGTTTCGCCCCACAGCGAGGGTGCTCAACATTAAATACTAGCCGCAAGGGGAAGGCTTTTTAAGTAAATTTACAAAAATCAAACTAACTCAATATTAATAGAGGTTTTGTTTGGTGCATTTGAACTAGTTTCTCTTGAAAATTGATTATGACCGGACTATAGTCTATGGCTACATGGCATTGTGTTAAAAATTGTGGGGCGTGTTGTCATCTGGATCCGACTGAGCGCCCTGATCTAGAGGATTACCTCACGCCAGCGGAGCTTGAGTTGTACCTCAGCCTGGTTGGTGCAGACGGATGGTGCGTCAACTTCGATCACGAGACGCGAGAATGCAAAATTTATGCCGATCGCCCGCGCTTTTGCCGGGTTGAAGCCGAGGTGTTCTACGACCTGTTTGGGGTAGAGGCGGAGGAGTTGAACGATTTTGCGATTGAGTGCTGTCGGCAGCAAATTGAGGCCGTATATGGCGATCGCAGTCTGGAAATGATTCGGTTCGATCAAGAAATTGGCATTGGCTAGGTTTGGAAGCTTGCGGTTTGGCGGCGTACTCGCGATAATGAAACAAATATGAAAAATGGGCGATCGCCCCTACTTAACTTCATTCGAGAACGTTATGACTGCTGCAATTGATGAGCGTTCGTCCGTCCGCACCGAAGGAGCGTGCCATGACTCTGTTAGCGCCCCAGACCATCATTCCGCCAAACCATCGTTGACCATCGGCCAAGAGTTCAAGATTTTCGTTTCAACGTTTCTCACAATTCTGGTGGCTGAACTGGGTGATAAAACCCAGCTCACCACCCTTTTGATCAGTGCTGAATCCCAGTCGCCGTGGATTGTGTTTTTAGGTGCAGGTTCAGCCTTGGTGGCAACGAGCTTGGTGGGGGTCATGCTAGGACGATGGTTGGCTACTCGCGTTTCGCCGCGAGTCTTAGAAACTGCTGTGGGTGGGTTGCTCCTATTTATCTCGGCGCTGCTGCTGTGGGATGTAGTTCACATGTAGATTCAGAGTTTTGCGAGACAGAGGAGACCCTCTTTTAGGATGCACACGAGGATAGGCAAAATAGATGGGAATCGATTGGAATTTACTGGGACTCAGCTTTATCACGGTCTTTCTATCAGAGTTGGGTGATAAAAGTCAGCTTGCGGCGATCGCCCTTGGGGGGCAAACCCGCTCTGTGCGGGCTGTGTTTCTGGGAACGGCAGCAGCTCTATTGGTCACTAGCTTTCTGGGCGTCATGCTAGGGGGTGGCCTGTCCCATCTCTTGCCGATGCGGCTTGTAAAGGCGATCGCCGCCATCACCTTTGCAACGATGGCCGTGCGGATGCTTTGGGTTCCTGAAATCGCCTCAGATGAAGATTAATGCCTAGGTTGTGCGTTCTCCAAACTTTAGGCTCTAGGGATTAGCCTTACCCCCAGTAGCGCAGCATCCAAGAACATGGGCGAGCAGGTGATGGGCGAATTTATGTCCGCTGAGCATCCCACTACGGGAACCGCTACTCTGACCGTGGACGGTGATACTCGGTACATTGAGTTTTCCGATGATTTTCAAACCGATCCCGGCCCCGATCTCTTTGTCGTTCTACATGTATCGCCGGATGTGATTGGGACAACATCCGCGCCCTCCCATTCCTTTGCAGAGGGGGACTATGTTCTGTTGGAACCCTTGCAGGCCGTTAGTGGGGCGCAACGCTATGCTATTCCGGCTGAGGTCGATCTGAGTCAATATGGATCGGTGGCGATTTGGTGTCGCCAGTTTAATGCCACCTTTGGTGCGGCATCGTTGCGGTAGGCATGTACCTCCGGCGGGTCTGAAGGAGGGGAGACACGTGCTGTAATGCAAGGTTATGACGTCTTTGATGCTACGGCCTGTGACACTCCTTCAAATCCTGTGCCAGAAACGCATTCATCCCCTAGGATGAATATGGTCAGACCCGCAGTGTAGGGATGCATGAATGGTGAATGGTGCTGAACAAACCCCAGTATCCCAATGGAGTTATTGTATTAATCCGCACTGTCAGCAGCGCCTCAATTCACGATCCCAGGAGGTCTGTCAGTCCTGTGGAACGCCGCTTCTGATAGCGGGACGGTATCGCTTACTAGAACCGTTGCGCCAATTACACTCCGGCTATGTTACTGAAATCTTTGCTGTAGACGACGAGAAAGATCACACCCCTAAAGTTTTGAAGGTGTTGACTCGCCAGCATAAGAAGCTGATCGAGTTGTTCAAGCGGGAGGCGGATGTCCTGCAGCGCTTAGACAGTCCCGGTATTCCCAAAGTCGATGAGATTGGGTGTTTTACGGTGACGGTGCGCGATCGCCCGCATCCGCTATATTGCTTAGTGATGGAGCGCATTGAGGGGGAAGACCTCCAGCAATGGCTCAATGAAAATGGGCCGATTAGCCAGACGTTAGCGCTGGTGTGGCTCCAGCAATTGGCTGAAATTCTAGAACAGATTCATCGCAATAATTTATTTCATCGGGATATCAAACCCTCGAATATTATGCTGCGTCCGGCAGGGGCATGGGGGCAGCTAGCGCTCATCGACTTTGGCACTGCCCGCGAAGTGACCGAAACCGTAGTGCGGGGACAGGATTCGACGGTGGTTTATTCGGATGGCTACACGGCACCCGAGCAGATCCGGGGGCGGGCGGTGCTTCAGTCGGACTTTTTTGCCCTAGGGCGAACCTTTATCCACCTCCTCACCAATCGCCATCCCAACGAATTTCCAGAGGATTCCCAAACCCAAAATCTAATCTGGAGCGATCACGCGCCCCATATCGCCCCTTTCCTTGTGGAATTTGTGAGTCGACTGGCGTCCGATTCGGTGCGCGATCGCCCTGCCAATGCGCGCAAACTGCTGATGGAACTCCAGATGGTGCGTGAGGAGCTTTTTCCTCGGCCTCTGTTTCTGTCCTCTGGTGAACTGGTGGATGAGGTGTTCTCTTCGGGCACAACGATTCCCCTCGACGACGATTGGATCACCCAAATTGACGATGATCCCCAGGGCACCTACCTGCAAGCCTCGACCCTAGCCCATTGGCGCGATCGCACCTATGCGAAGCGATCGCGTGGTCTGAAGCGGTACTGGGAAGCGTTTCAAAAGCTTTATAGACGCCGCACGGGTCGATATATTTTGCTCAGTATTCTGTTAGCGGGACTGATCCTCACTAACGTCATTGGTCTCTTTTGGCGGCAGAGTTTGAGTCTGCGACGCCAAACGCTAATGGCTCAAGATTTAGCCGCCCAAGCGATCGCCCTCCAAGGGCGAAACGATATGCAGGTGGAAACCTCTCTCCTTTTAGGGGTGGAGACCTGGAAACAGCTTGATAAGCTCCAGCTTTCCACATTGCCCGCCGACCAAGTGTTGCAGAATGGATTGTCTCTGTTACCGAAAGCGGTATTGCAAATTACCCATACGGACGATGGCAACGCTGCAATTTTTAGCCCGGACGGAACCTACGTGGCAACGGCAGGGGCTGACCATACCGTTCAGCTTTGGAATGTCCGCACGCAAGAGCAGATCGCAGAATTAACCCATGATGGGGCGGTGCAAGCGATCGCCTTTAGTCCAGATGGATCGCTACTGGCGACGGGCAGCACCGATCAAACGGTGAAGGTGATCCAAGTGGGTGATGCCAAAGCCGTGCGCACCTTGCCTGCATCTGCGTCCGTCCAGACCCTGGAATTTAGCCCGAATGGGGCGCTGCTTGTGGCGGCTAGCGGGAACTCGGTCATTGTTTGGCAAACGGAAACCGGGCGCGGACTTCGGCGCATGCCCCAACCGGGCTTTGTGACGGATCTGACCTTTAGTGCCAATGGCGCAGCGTTGGCGATCGCGGGAACCGATGGAACGGTGAACATATACGCCTCGAATAATCTGGCTGCCCCACCCCGTACCTTTACCCATCCCAGCAGCGTGAATGCGATCGCCTTTAGTCCCGATGGCAGCCGTCTACTGACTGGGAGCCAGGATCGGGTTGCTCGATTATGGGACAGTCAAAAGGGAACCCTAGTAAACTATTTTGTGCATGATCGCAGTGTGGTTGCGGTGGCCTTTAGTCCAACGGGGGCGTACCTCGCCACGGCGACCGGAAGCCCTCTGCCCCTGCACCAAACCCATACGGTGTTTCTCCGAGATGGGAAAACTGGCGAGATCGTGTTTCAAGCAACCCACAGCGCTGGAATTACGGATATTGCCTTTAGTGCGGACGGACAGCGGTTAGCGAGTGCAAGCTTTGACCATACGGCGTCCGTGTGGGATGTGCCCTCTGGTGAGCCGATTGCCCAAATGACCCATGACAACGGCGTGCTGAGTGTCGCGTTTAGTCCCGATGGGCGATCGCTCGTCACCAGTAGTTTGGACAATACCGCCCAGGTTTGGGAACTGGTGGGCAATCCTGTCCTCACTACCCTTGAGCATCCAACCACGATTCGTCAGGTGGCGTTCAATGCGGATGGGAGTCATGTGGCTACCAGCGGCACTGACAAAATTCTGCGCCTTTGGAAGACCAGCACAGGTGAGTTTTTAACCCAGTTCACAACGCCGCAGCCACTGAAAGCGATGACCTTCAGCCCCGTAGATCAAATTCTGGCGACCCTGGCCGATCGTACCGTGCAGATCTGGAACACAAATACAGGTACACCAACGCTGGCGATCGCCCACCCCGAACCCATTAACGCGATCGCTTTTCATCCCAATGGGCGCTATCTCGCAACCGCAAGTTCTGACAATACGGCGCGGGTTTGGGAAACCAACAGCGGTCTAGAAGTGGCGCGATTACAGCACGATAGCTTTGTCGAGGATGTGACCTTCAGTCCCGATGGACGCTATGTGGCAACGGCAGCGCTAGACAATACCGCCCGACTGTGGGAATGGCAGGGAACCAGCCCCCGGGAAGTGGCGCGCTTTGCCCACGATAGCTTTGTGAGTGCGGTGGCCTTTAGTCCCGATGGATATTATTTAGCAACGGCAAGTCTGGACAATACCGTACGGCTCTGGAACCTCGAAAAACCGGGCACACCGGAAGTGGTTCAGTTATCCCACGTTGACGATGTTCTGGATCTGTCGTTCAGTCCCGATGGCAAATATTTGGTGACCACGAGCACCTCAGACCAAGCTCCCGCTGGGTCAGCGGGCAATGTTGTTCAGGTGTGGAGTATTCCGGCGGGTCGTTCGGTGTTTTGGTACTCCGATCCGGCCACCCTGGCGACAACAGGTTTTACGCCCGATAGCCGATTCATGGCCACCGTGAGTCCGACGGAGGGAGTGCAGGTTTGGTCGATTCCGCAAGCAGAAGAGGTAGCGCGTCTCAATCCCGATTTAGCCGTGCAGGATATTGTGCTGGCTCCTGCAGGACAGATGATCGCGGCAATAGGAGATACCGCTCTCTCTCTTTGGACTTGGCAAGGGCAAAATCTAGTGGAACAGACGTGCGATCGCCTCACCCACACCCTAAGCCGTGACGACTGGCGACGCTTCTTGGGTCAAACACCCTATCGCCCCGTGTGTGGCGATCGCTAATTTGTTCGGTGGGATCGATGGCTCAGATTACTCAATGCCAAGCTGAATCGCGTCAATCAAACTGCTGTACAGTCCAAGTAACTGGGCTTCATTGACGGCAGCCTTAGGATTGTTCCAGGTGGCGACGACGCAGTAGGTCGATCCATCGTAGGCTTTGAGGTGGGTGGTCAGATTCAGCACGCCCGGTTCCGCCCCCCCCTTAAACGCGACATCCGCCCAGTCCGCAGGAGTCGCCACACCGGGATTGATCCCCATCAACGGCAGATCCGCGACGTGATCCATGTGCTGACATAGTTCCCGTGCAGAAAAGAACCATTCCACATCTAGCGCGATCGGATCGCCGGAAAATAGATCTACGGGAGGCAGGGGAGCCGTTGTGGTTTGTTCCAGTACGGCTCGTCGTTCAGCCTCATTACCCGATCGATACTGGTCTAGAAGACTCGCATTGTCTGGATTTTTGAGGGCAAATAAAGAGCGGGTGGTCAAGAAGGGCGTATTTTGGGGCGATCGCGCCTCTAAGTCCTCACGACCTACGAGATCAATCAGCGCATCCGTCGCTGTATTATCGCTGAGGGAAACCATCAACGTGGCCAAGGTTTCCAAGGTGAGGGAGGTGCCCACAGGCCAGTCCTGCATGATGCCGCTGGGCAGACTGCGCCAGTGGGGTTGAAGCGTGACCACATCATCCCACTGGCGATCGCCCGTTTCAATCTGATCTCTCAACGCGTCTAAGACCACGAGCTTAAACGCTGACCCGACGGCAAGACGCTGATCCGGATTGAGCGACGTGAGTTCCTCGCCATCATTCAGCACCAGCACACTCACATCACCGGGTAAGGCTTGAAACTGGGCGATCGTGTCATCCAGCGACAAGGCCAGAATCGGGGCTTTGAACACCAGTCCGGCAATGCGTCCCTCGGCATCCAGGGCAATGCGTACCGGAACCCGACCCTGCTCAAACTGCACCATAAATTCTGTTCCCGATGGTTCCACGGACTGAAAGGCACCGAGGGATCGCGTCAGTTCGTCAAGGGTGGGGCGAATCTGCTCTAGGGGAACCTGGTTCAAAAACGACTCGGCAAACCAGCTTTGTTCTACGTAAGATTCGGTGAACAGACGTTCGAGGGCTTGTTGGGGGGAAATCATGGATGATTGGGCAATGGACGCCGGGGGAGCGATCGCCAGCAGCGGATTAACTCCAGGATTCAAAAAACACAAACAGGATAAAAGAACAGCAAGCATAGGTCTAGCAATGGGAGGCGATCGCGCCTAGTTCTGCGATCCAAGCTTACCTGAAAGTTTGCCCTTAGAACGTACGCATATCTGGGATCGATTCTTCGATTGGGATTACAACAATCCCCGATAGCGAATAAAGAGAAGGATCGCCGCCCAAGACCCCAATGCTACCTTGATCGCAACCAGGATATTGAGCAATGGAATCATGCCACCACTCACCAATCCACCTAGCTCTCCATGCGGTAGCTCGATCCCGATTAGCGTGATCACCGCTAGGACGATAAACACCAACACCGACACCTTTTCCCAGGTCGATGCGCGCCATCGTTGATAGATAGACTCCATCCATTCGGAAGACGATGTAATCGCAATCAAACCGATCGCCGTTCCCCCGGCCACGCCTGCCGCAAAACCTCCCCCTGGACTGAGATGACCACGCAGCGCCAGTTCAATACTGACCAATGCGGAGATGGTTGCGCCCAGCCGCGCCAGCACAATCGACGGCTGATCGGTAAATTGATAGATGGTGCAGAAGGGACGTTCGTTGGACAACAGAAACTGAACCCCCATAATGGCGATTGTAAAGACCACTACTTCAAAAATCGTGTCGTAGAGGCGATTTCTGAAAATAATTCCCGATACCGCATTGGGTACACCGCTATCTTGGACAATCGGCTCTACGATCGAAAGATCGGGGAGGGCTGCCGCATTGGGCATCACCAAGACCTTAACGAACAGTAAGCCACCTGCAACTAAATAGATCCACTTCATCCATGGGCCTCCTCAAAATCCGAAGTTTGGGACGGGATCGGGGAGGGTGTTACCGATGGACGATAGGTTAGCACGAGATTCGGTAGTTCGGTCTGCATCAGATCATAGAGCCGCTGAACCCGTGTGGTGATTTGAAAAGAGAGATTGGAATCATCGCTAGGAGAGGGCGATCGCCCTTCACAGATCGCATGGATCTCTTTATCCATTAACGCTTGGTGTAACGCTTGCGTGCTGGGATAGGTCACTAGTTCCAATCGCATATAGTGCGTGCTGAGAAAAGTACGGAGATCAGCCGTTAGCGGCTGAAAAGCAGGATCAAGATTCGCGGAAGCCTCAGAATCCGGTAAGTCTATTACCCCCAGCCGCATGACCATGGACGATCGCACCGCCACGGCATAGAGGGTAATCGCCAGCATCGTGCCGACCAACGCTTCCGTCAACGCCACATCGGCTGCCCCCAAGACGGCATAGACCAGTGCCGCGATCGCCCCTAAAATGCCGCGAATCACCAACGCATGATAGGGATTGGTTTGAAAAATCACCATGCTGGCCGACAACGGCAACAACGCAACAATGACATAGAGATAGATCTCACTCTCATTCATAACGGGGAACCTCCGAACGGTTGGATGGACTGCTCGAACAATAGGCCAGGACATACCCCAGCACCGTATTCCAGATCGCGAGGGATAGCAGCGCCAAGAGCAACAGAGGCCACTCACCGGGAATTTTGAGAAGCAATCCCACGATAATCGCCATCGAGCCGAGGGTATCGGCTACCGAGAGACTGTGGAGTTTGAATAAGACGGAGCGATCGCCCAGGAGGGGAACGGTTCCCCAAATCCAGAACACTAATCCTATGCCAATACAGGCATAGCTCAGGCCATTCACAATCATCTATCCCCTCTCCAGTTCATTCAGTCGTTTAAGAATGTGAGCGAGCATCATCAGGGCGGCATTGCCTACGCTGAGAATAATCACGCCCACCACACCAATCATCCAGTCGTCCCGCAGCACCGAGACCACCAAAATCAAGATGGAGGTTTTGGTGGCGATACTGGCAAAGGCTAGCATTTTTTGCCAAATGTCATCGTCCCGACACGCTTCATATAGGGGAATCAGAAGTGTTCCCAGCATAGCCATCACGATCAGATTCATTGGGGTCGCCTCCGACGGACACGGTGGACTTCATACCAGCCTTCATCGTGATATTTCAACACGATGGTTTTGGGCGTAAAGGTGATTAAGAAAATATCGAGGAAAATGAGTCCCGGCGTGCGACGTGGCTTCACCCGTTCCATCGTCACATCCTCGTAGTTATGAGGACGCACCATGATTTCGACCGCTTCTTGATAGGCTTGCGGAATTGCAACCACCGTTTCCCACAACGTCCGGAGCCAGTCGCGAAAGGCACCAGGAGCCGTATAGCTACGAGGCAACAGTAGGGCGATCGCCACTCCAATCAGGATATTGGTCAGGCTTAGATCGGCCGTCAGCAAAAACCAGATTGTGAGCCGCAGGACGAGATCTAGAATGCCAATCATGCCATCACCATCCAAAAAATTAGGATCACCATCACACTCATCACACCGATCAGATGCTCAAATTCCTCCAGCACACGGGGCAACTTAACGGAAATGTGCCGAAAGATCAGGAAATACGCCAACCAGCCCCAAAAAATCGTCGCTAACGGTTTCACAATATTGGTTAGCGTGTAGGCATTGTAGTAGACGCCGTTGGCGGCGACCAACCCGATCAGCAACAGAACGACCGCAGGCCAAAATCCAGGTTTAACCGTACCTTTTCCCTGGGCGCTATGGGGCAGAAAAATAAATTTGGCAAAGGAAATCGATGTGCCCAATGCTGCAATGTTCATGCCAATCACCTGCCAGGGCAGCAAATTTTTCATAGTCAGCACTTTTGCGCCAAACCCCGATAGCAGCGGGAATCCGGAGATGGAAAAACTGGCGATCGCCAATGCCACCCAAATTGAGGTCTGCATGGGTTCATCGTGCAATTCCTTAAAGTTACGGCTTGGGAGTGCGCCAGCCGTCAGGAACAGGGAGGATTTCACCAAGCCGTGGGTGAGAGCATAAAAGCCGCCGACTTCCGGTGCCGCTAGCACAAATCCAAGCTGCGAAATGGTATGGAAGGCCAGCATTCGCTTGGTATCTTTTTCGAAGACGGCATAGCCCACGCCTAGGAGCGCTGTCCCCACGCCAAAGATTCGCACGATGGGATCAATCTCCTCCAACAGCAGGGCACAGCGCACCAGCGGAAATATGCCCGCCTTAACAACGACTCCCGACATCAAGGCGGATACGGGGGTTTCAGCTTCGGAATGGGTGAGCGGTAGCCAAAGACCCGATACAAAAATTCCGCCTTTGGTGATCAGTCCTAAGCCAATCAGGGCAACGGCTTCGGGGGGAGCATTCATCAGTCCCTCGAAGGCAAAGGAATGATTGGCCTGATAGACCAAGGCTGCTCCCACTAGGTAAAACAACATGGTGGTATTGCTGACAAAGAGATAGCGCAACGCCACCCAAATCGAGCGATCGCTCCGAGGATAGGCAATCAACAAAAACGCGGCAATGCTGATCACTTCTAGTGCGACGTATAGGCTAATAAAGTCGGCACAAACAAAGGCTGCATTCACGCTGCCGTGCAAAATAATAGCTTGCGTGTAGAAAAAGGCCGTCTTGCCACTCTGCCAGCAGTAAAGAATGACCGCAGTCGTCACTAGTGCATTGGTCAGGATAAAGAATCCGCTGAGGTTATCCGCAAGCAGGGATACGCCAAAGTTGTCTAAGAGTTGCAGTGTGAGGGGCGAGCGATGCCAGAAAATTAGCAGTGCATAGGCGAGCGATGCCAAAGCGACTCCTAAGGCCAGCCCTCGATCCAGCCTCGGTAGCAGATAAATCGTGAACCCTACGAAAAAGGGGAGGGCGATCCAGAGTATCGTTAGCGTAGTTAGCATATTCATGGCGTCTGGCTCTTCTCAATCTCACGGGCCTCCAGCGTGGGATTGTCGCGTGCCAGCTTCATCACGCCGACCAGCATCAAGGCTTGGATCGAGAGTCC
>JACYMB010000291.1 GCA_015272205.1 Synechococcales cyanobacterium T60_A2020_003
ACTCCGCTACAGTTTCAACAACGGTATCGGGGGTGTCTGGTGTTGGCGTCAGGACGTAGGGTTTTCCCTGGAATAGGCGAGCTTCTGCCACCTCTAACCCACTTTCCGCTTTGCCTGCCATCGGGTGCCCACCCACAAAGTTTCGCCAGAGGGGGGCGATCGCCGTTACCACCTCCGCTTTAACCGAGCCGACGTCTGTCAGGATTGTGCTGGGACGAATGTGGGGAATTAATGCCTCCACCGTCGGTTGCAGTTCAGAAATGGGCGTACACAGCACAATCACCTCCGCTGCCGTCAGGATAGAGAGTTCAGTGCTGGCCTCGTTGACCATACCTTTGGCTAAAGCCTGCTGCACCGTTGTCTCGCGTCGTGCCACGCCCAAAATCGAGTGTCCGTGCGATCGCCAATCCAATGCTAACGATCCACCGATCAATCCCAGTCCAACAATGCCAATTTTCATGGGGTTCTCCACACCACACCTTGATTTTTGAATCCGGGCCTATGCTTTGGGGAATGCCTCTAACCTGCCTGATCTCAACTTCCCAAACTTAGATTAGAACCACAGACGAAATGCTGGAAGTACTGACGCATCGATGCATGGTTAACTCAAACCTCAAAACTTAAACCTGAAAACTCAAACCTCGAAACTGGAATACCCCCTTGAACTATCGTGAGCATTCGATACCCTCTCTTCCTCCTTCCCTCACTCTTCCCTCACTGCGAACCGAGGCAGATCGGGATTCAGACCTCGAACCTACGTGTCTCAAGAGCTACAGCAGCAAAGCGTTTCGACACGTTGACAACATATTAGCCCCCAAAGAGTGTGTCACAATGAAAGTTCACTGAGCAACATCATATACACACGGGTGATAACGCCTTTGATTGAAGTTGAAGTCCATCAGCGATTGCGAGCCTTCCTGCGGGAGCAAGGCGAACCCTACTGGCCCCACCATCTGACGATGGCGCGGTTGGTGGCTCGCGCGATGCGGATAGGACGCAGTGCCCTCATTCAAGCGGGTGCGCCAGCGGGATATCACGCTCGTTATCGACTGAGTTATCTCGTTCCAGCCCTGATGTGGATGGATCCGGTGGTGTTGGTGGTTCCAGAGACAATCCAGCAGCGGTTGTTGCTGGTGGAAATTCCCCGGTTACGGCAATGGATTTCAACACCAAAAGCCATTCATACGGGCGATCGCACCGATAATGCCAACGCCCAAGGACTAATCCTGGCATCACCCCAGGACTGGCTGCGCGATCGCCTCACCACCCGCACCCAATTTCCAAACAACATTCTTACGATCATTGATGGTGCTGATGATTTGGAACGGTGGACGCAGGAGGTTTTGACGGTTGACCTACACCCCTCGGATTGGAACACACTGCTGCTGGCTTTTCCACTCCAAACCGAAGCCATTCATGACACCCGTGCCCAGCTAATCCGCAGTCTGTTTCAGCATCCTTCCAATCCCTATAACTGCTATCTTTTGGACGATCAAGAGCGCGATTACCTTCATCAGCTTTGGGTGCAGTTACAGAACAGTCCTAGTTTTCCGGGTAGCATGCCTTGTCGCTGGGCGAAGTTTTGGGATCACTTTCATCGAAGGGATCAGATGGTGTTGGCATCGGTTGACCGCGAGCAGGGTCAGTTTACGCTGTCCTGTAGTCCGGTTGAAGTTGCATCGGCACTCAGCCAGATCTGGCCACAGCAGCCGATTGTGCTGATTGGGAGCGCTATGGACTTAGACACGGATGCCGCCATCTATCGTCAACGGTTAGGGATGGGCGACGTGACAACGCTCAAATTTTCACCCGATCGCCAAACCGAACTGATCCATCTCTGCACGCCCGACCGAATTCCCCTGCCGAATACGCCAGAATTTCAGCCCGCTTTGATTCGGGAACTGCGATCGCTCCTTGACGCAAGCAGTATCCGACCAGGACTTTCAGTGCTGCTTGTAGATGACTTGCCCCTGAAAGCACAGGTAGCGTCCGTCCTGGCTTCAGAGTTTGGATCGCGGGTGCAGGTGGAGCGTACCTGTCTGGATGAAAACGGAATTTTGATCAGCGGCTGGGAATTTTGGCGGCAGCACCAGGCCGTTTTACCTGCCCCAAACCTGCTCGTGATTGCAACCTTACCCATTCCCTCTCTAGAAGAACCCCAGGTTGCGGGACGAGTCGCTTACTATAAGCAATCGCGGCAGGATTGGTTTCGGTTATATCTCTTGCCGGAGGCGCTGTCCGAGCTACAGCGAGCGATCGCCCCTATGCGAGAGTCCCAAGGTGTCGTTGCCCTGCTGGATAACCGGGTGAACCATCGAAGTTACGGTCAACAAGTCTTTGCAGCCCTGAGTCCCTCGGCACGGATACAGTCCATTGATTCAGACCTATTCAACCATCTCGACTATTCGATGTAATCCAATGCTGGTAGAGATGAACACTACAATCGAACAGTTGTAGCTGTTGCCAATCAGCTTAGGACATGGACATTTTGGTTCGCCGCCCCACCAAAATGTCCTAACCGATATGGCTAGCGCTATATGTCAAATCCGCTTGAACACTGATAAAGGGATACGGACGGGTTTAATAGACAGAATCCGGTCAGTACCCAAGTTTCACGGCTCAACTCGCCCCTCGCCATCTGGGAGTGGTCATGAACTGAACAGATTTGATACGACTGGAAGGCACAGCGTTTTTTGAAATTTCCCAATTTATGGATAAACACTCGTTACAATGGGGTAGGCTATCATCGGATTCAGTCGCTAAACTTTTGATGAATTTTGCAATTTGTTTCGTTAGTTGCCTTCCCAAGACGCACAATCCAAGCTTTAATGACCTGTAAAGCAAATTGCGATCGCGCCATTGTGCATTTATTTTGTTTGTATTGCTCCATGCCCAAGTTATTCATATCTTCTGAATACCTAAAAACCGTTCCTGGCTGGCTTCGCTCCATTTCCACCAAGGCTGCGTTTGTAGGGCAAATGATGACCGTATTCTTTCTACCCTCTATCGTTCTAGCCCGATGGCATCCTTTTGCCCGTCCGGAATGGCTCTGGCGCGATTGGGATCTCACGGTAGTGGGGCGATCGCTCCTGAGCGCCGACGCTTAGGGGAAGGAAAGGTCTATTTAGGGTTTTCCAGGCTTATCGTTTAGACCTTGAATTTGTTAGATTTAGAACTCGATCATTTCAGGAGAAACGATCTATGTTACACCGCAAGATTTATCAACTCTGTTGCGACGGTCGAGAAGTGTGGATTTTCTTGCGGGATCAGCAGCGCTGGATTGAACGCGCTCGGATTCTCGATATTGAAGGCGACCTAGTCACGCTTCGCTATGAGACTGAAGAAGACGATGAAAACTGCTCATGGGAAGAAATGGTGCGGCTAGAAAGCATCGGCTCTGTCATGCAAAAGCTAGCCACGGTTCCCCGTGGCAATGTTGACCCCATAGTGTCTGACGAGTGCCCAGAGGCGGAGCAAATTCACCGTCCCCACTCAGAATCAAACCCCGACTAAGCGAGAGTCAAGCATCGCTCCGATTTAGACAATGGAGATTTAAAGCCCTTCGCAGGATGCCGAGGGGCCTTTTAATTTGAGCATCGTGAACGATACATTCACAAGCCGCACCCTGCCAAGCGGGAACTGCTGATCCAAGTCGGTGGGCTTAATGTGTCAGTAGGATACGTTAGCATAACGCATTAAATCCTTATCCGATAGTGCTTTACGGCTTTACTCAACACCCCCCTGCACCCAATTATTTCTCGCTACTTGTGAGGAAACCCTGACACTGAAGTAGGCGTTGAGAGTCTTAATCCGTTACCTTACGGATCCATGGCTCTACGTATTAGTGGTAGTTTAATGTAGTTAAAGTCACATAATTCTCAAGGAGACATCTACCATGTCAAGTGTTGGTTTGAACAAATGGATTGTGAGTGGTCATCTAGCCGCAGATGCTCAGATTAAAACCGTAGTTTTACGAAGCGGTGAAGAGGCAGAAGTAGCTAGCGCTACGTTATATGTCCGTAAGCCTCGGAACCGAGATGAATCGTTTACGGTTTCCCTCAGCATTTGGAAGCGTTCTGCGGCGTGGCGATCGCTCCCCTACTTGAAAAAAGGCTCATTGATCATCTGCACGGGCAGCATCGAACCAAATCCCTACGTTTCTAACGCCACGAACACGCCTAGAGCCGGACTGGAAATGACGGTTCTCGATATCGATCTGGATTCCGTGAAACGCAGCGATGAAAATGAATACGACGCCGAAGAACTATCCGACAAGGTTCCAGCAATGGCGTCTTAAGCTGTGCGCAAATATTACTCAATCATGAACGGTCGGGGTGGAGATGGCTCTACCCCGCTTACTTTAAAAACGCCCTCTGCCAGAACTGTGGAAGCGGTAGCCCATTAAGTTTTGAGTTTTGAGTTGATAATGTCCAGGGCCGTCAGCATAAAGTTAAGAAATGTATCATACTGAAGAAAGACGCCTGTGAGGTAGACAAAGGGTTGGGGAACGTACTGTGCTAACGCGACGGATTTTAATTTGGTATCGAACCGACTTAAGACTGCATGACCATGAGCCTTTACATGCGGCTTTAAAAACCGGAGCCACCGTTATTCCGCTCTACTGCTTTGATCCCCGCCACTTTGAACAAACCTCGTTTGGATTTCCGAAAACCGGAGCCTATCGCGCCCAGTTTTTAATTGAAAGTGTAGAGGACTTGCGGCAATCGTGGCGATCGCTCGGCAGTGATTTGCTCGTACGGTTTGCCAAGCCAGAAGCTGTGATCCCCGATCTCGTGAAATCCTTGGGGATCACTGATGTCTACTACCACAGCGATGTCACGACAGAAGAACGGGCGGTGGAAGATGCCTTAGAACAGGCTTTGGACGATCTCGATGTCAATCTGGTGGAGTTTTGGGGCGCAACGCTGTATCACCCGGATGATCTCCCCTTTACGGTTGAACAGCTACCGGAGGTTTTCACCAGCTTTCGCAAAAAAGTCGAATCTCGGTCTACGGTCTATCCTACCTTTCCGACTCCTAAGCAAGTTTCTCCCCTGCCAACCGTTGATCCCGGTGCAGTTCCGACGCTGGCTGATCTGGGTGTCATCCCTTCTGAACCCGATCCTCGATCCGTTTTAGCCTTCCAAGGCGGTGAGACTGCTGGACTCGCTCGCCTCCAGGACTACATTTGGACTCAGGACGGCCTGCGCCGCTATAAGGAAACCCGCAATGGAATGCTGGGGGCAAATTATTCCTCCAAGTTCTCGCCGTGGCTGGCGATGGGCTGTCTCTCGCCGCGTCAGGTTTACGAAACCGTGCAGACCTACGAAGCCGAGCGGGTGAAAAACGACTCTACCTACTGGCTGATCTTTGAACTGCTGTGGCGCGACTACTTCCGGTTTATCTGTGCCAAGCATGGCGATCGCGTCTTTTATCCGTCGGGGTTGCGGAGATTGGCGATCGCCTGGAAGCAGGACTGGACAAGATTTGAGGCATGGTGCGAGGGGAAAACTGGGTTTCCGTTAGTGGATGCCAACATGCGTGAACTGGCAGCAACGGGATTTATGTCTAATCGCGGACGGCAAAATGTTGCTAGTTTCCTAACGAAAAATCTGGGGATCGACTGGCGCATGGGGGCGGAATGGTTTGAATCGCTGCTGCAACTACGGCAACTGGAACTATACGGCAGGCGTTGGCAATGATGCGCGAGGCTTCCGATATTTCAATATTCCCAAACAATCCAAGGATTATGATCCCCAGGGTAAATACGTCAAATACTGGCTACCGGAGTTAGCCAATGTGCCGACGACTAAGATTCATCAGCCCTGGAGCCTGACCTTGGAGGAACAAAAGCGCTGCCAGGTTCGAACTGGCGTGGATTATCCCAATCCAATCGTGGATCTGGAACAGTCGGTGCGGGCGAATGAGTCGATCTACAATGCAGCATTAGCGCGGGCATAGAATTGAGTACGATTCACCATGAGCAAACAGATTTTGATGGTGTTCCATCAGTCCACCTCATCCCCTGGCTTAGTTGGGCAGCTTCTCCAGACCGGAGGATATCGATTAGACATGCGCTGTCCCGCAGAGGGCGATCGCCTTCCTGAAACCTTAGAACATCACGAAGCCGTGGTGGTGTTTGGGGGGCCAATGAGCGCAAACGATGACGATACACTGCCGTTTATCCGTGCGGAATTGGACTGGTTACCCCTGGTTCTAACCTCTGAGAAGCCTTACCTCGGCATTTGTTTGGGGGCACAGTTGATGGCCCGGGTACTGGGCGCGCGGGTCTTTCCCCATGCTGAAGGTCGCAAAGAGATTGGCTACTTTCCGATGCGGGTTACCCCTGCCGGACTAGAAGATTTTGGGCGATCGCTCCAGGTATATCACTGGCATGGCGAAGGGTTTGAGATCCCCTCAGATGCGGTGTTGCTGGCCGAGGGCGATCTGTTTCCGAATCAGGCGTTTCGCTATGGGGACAACGTGTACGGCCTTCAGTTCCATCCCGAAATTACCGAAACGATGATCCATATTTGGACAGAAAGAGGTGCCGATCAACTTGTGATCCCCGTTGCCCAGTCCCGACCGGAACAGATCCAAAATCATCAGCGGTATGGAGGGGCGATCGCCACTTGGTTGGATGAATTTCTTTGGGATTGGATTGGGGAATCGGCGTTGCGAGAATCGGCCTAGACCCAGTCCTAGAGTGAATTCAGGGGATTAACCGAGACCACATTGAGAGAGATATCATCCTCCGTTACAAGCTGAATCGGCAATGTTGCAAAGGCCTCACGGCGGGGAAACTGAACAAATTGCACGCCTGTATCCACAGAGGAAACGCGAATCACGTAGCGATCGCCCACCCACTGGACACTTTGCACTTGATGGCCAATCAACCACAGTTCCGCGATCTGACCCGAATTAATTTGAGCAATCCGCTCAGCGTCATAGCACTGGGACAGCGCGGGTTCCTGCTCCAGCAGTGACCACAATCCAGAAAAATAGATTGGCTCTTGCCGTGCGCTTAGACCGTAACTGGTAAAGGCGATCGCATCCGTTTCCCAAAATTCGTGTTTCAAGGTTTGGGCAGTAGCAGAATCTAGCAGATCACTATAGCGGGGATCGGCCTGTAGATGGATGGTCTGCTCATCGGTGCTGGGGCGTGCCCAGGTCGTAGATTCACTACAGACGGAGTAGGCTAACGGGCTGGGTATCCGGTCGGGGGATACCACAGGCAACTTATCAAGATCCGTTACCGCCGCGTAGCGATCCAAAGATGGCAGCGGAGAAAACTGCGTCATTGGTTCTGTCGGAGAGGCCAGTGCTGCCCCACCTGTACTGGTCATTGCGAGGCTTGCGAAGAGTGCCGATACCCAAGCTGCTGGCGATCGCCCATATGCCGTCATGCGATTTAGTCCTGTTCCCAAAAGCCGTTCCTTAACTACCACAATAACGGAAGCAGGATTCCAGACACTAGCCCCATTTATTAAAGAATCTTGTAGACCGGACGCGCTCTATAAGTATTGCGAAATAAGCTATTTTCTAGATTTTCCGTAAGTTTGATAAGTCTAGTGAATCTTAAGACATGTCGTCAGATTTTCCGTAAGTTTGATAAGTCTAGTGAATCTTAAGATATGTCGTCTTTCACCATGAGGACGATGAGACGCAGGAACGGCGTTAGGGCGAGGGATTTTGCCATTTCACTACCGAGGGGGTTCTGGTCTAGGCATTATTTCTCTTGCTATAGAATGGACGACACACGAGTTGGGGACATCCACAATGAGTAACTCTCAAGCCACGATTCGCCTACCGTTTGTGTGGGGATCACGCGATACGGATGAGCAAGTCGCAAGAACGAGTACCGTTACCCTGCCACGAGACGAAACGGCTCTGCAAACGGCACGCAACGATCAACGCTGGTTGGAATCGATCATCCAGGACGCAGCTCCGTTTTCAGACTGGTGGCTCAAAACTCGAATTATTCAGCTCTCGTACCAACCCCCTGACGAGGCCAGTGCCGCCAAGCAATATGTCTACGACAAAGGAGCGATTCGCCTAGAGTCGGCCTCACCTGACCACGCTCCGGGCAATACCTTTCCCGTTTATGCCAGTAAGGAAAGCTGCGAGACTATCCTGGCGCAAGTCGAACAGGAACTGATTGCCCACGGCGGACAATTGGGACTGTCGCCCGTGGAGTGCCGCCAGCGGTATCGCTACCTCCTCACGGAAATTAACCGCGATGATAATCAGTATGTGTATGAAGTGTTGGACTACTGGTTGAGCCGACGGTTTACAGAAGCCATTAGCCGAAATTTTGAAGTCTTTGTCGATGCAGATAGTGATACGCCCCACGTCTTTTTAGTGGTCAGCACAGCTCCGATTTCCTTGAACACGGCGCGGGTACTACCGTCATCCCCGGCACTGAAGCTAGCGTACCGCTATCGTTCGTTATTTAACGTGAACGAAATGGCGGAAATTCTCCATCAGCAAAGCGTAGAGACGATGACGCTGCGGGTACACGGTTACTCCAATGCCTCAAAGGCGTTTTACACCAACTTTTCCAACGAAGCGCGGGTGATGTATCAGGAAGGCGTCATCCACGGTAAGCATGCCTACGTGGGATATCACTGGCCGAGCGAAATGCCCTTTTTGAGCCCTGGTTTAACCGAGGATGTCACTCGTAACCTCGGGATTTTTATGAAATTTTTGCTCACCTTGTTTGTCCTCAGCTTTATTTTCTGTGTGCTGCTGAGCCTGCTACTGGCGATCCTGCCTTTCTTCCCGTGGTCGTTTGCAACCGTTCAGGATGCTGGGTTTGGATTTCTGCCCACCATATTCTTGCCAACCCTGAGTATTGTCTTTCCGCTGTGGTTCGTCGCCTTTACGCTATTGCGATTGGTGGTCTACCAGCGCGATCGCTACCGGGCAGTCCACTATGGCGCACCCGATTTAGCCGAATGCTTTTGGCGACTGGATAAGCGTCTGAAGTTTCTGATGACGAAGGGGCAGCCCATCACCGATCAGGCGGGAGATGGACGACCCACAAAGACGGTAAATCTGGTGGGGCACAGCATGGGGGGATTAGTTCTCGTTAACACCTTGCGCGTGCTGTCCGATCGCTACGGTAAAGACGAAAAGCAAGCGGATCATCGCCTGGGGGAATGTTTTGCGCTAGGTAATTTAGTGTTGGCCTCTCCCGACATTCCCCTGGAACTCATTCGGGAAGGGCGGAATAACTACGTGCGTTCGGCCATGCGTCGCTGTCAGAATATCTATCTCTTTTCGAGCGATCGCGACACGGTATTGCGCTATCTCTCGACATTGGGCAACTGGTTTAGTGAACCTAGCCTGCAAATGTCAGGATTGCGACTGGGCAATGTCTATCTTCAGCGGAAGAACGGAGGAGTTGTTTCGGAGTTAGGGCATGTGTCCATTCGGAGTTTGCTGCGGTCTACGGAGGCGATCGCCCCAACGTCAGCCTATGACCTTTTCGAGCGCTTCAACTACCTGGATTGCTCCCGAATGGAAGGCACGAACGGAATTGGCCTCGGGGTGAATCCATTGACGGCCTTGGTGATTGATGGCTTAAATACCGTGATGCTTTTGTTTGGAAAGGTAGATGTGCATGGAGGCTACTTCCGCTTTCATACTCCGGCGTTTAAGCTGATCCAGATGATTATCAAAAATCCATACCTCTCGTCGGCTGAGATCAGGAATGCCGTTGATAACTCTAGGGGACAAATTATTTTTCTACCCGCCGACAACTACATGACCCGCGAGATGGGAATCCAACCGAGGTAGTCTCGGTGCTTGCGCCTGGAAATTGGAATGTGGTAGCAGGTATGGAGCAATCCTATCAGCTATTTCTTCCATGAGTGCTTCTCCCGACGATTTAGAGACTATCCCCTTCGCGCACCTTGCTCCATCGGAGCAGCGCGATCGCCTCAAAGACTTGGCTGTCGTTTTTTCCAAGCTAGGGGCGATCGCCTTTGGGGGACCTGCAGCTCACATCGCCATGATCGATGATGAGGTGGTACAAAAACGTCGGTGGATGAGTCACAGTCGGCTCATGGATCTGCTGGGGGTGACCAATCTGATTCCGGGGCCGAACTCGACGGAACTCGCGATTCACATCGGCTACGAGTATGGCGGTTGGCGCGGATTGCTGGTGGCGGGAACCTGCTTTATTTTGCCTGCCATGCTGATTGTGTGGCTCTTGGCGTTTCTCTACATGCGCTATCAGGCGCTTCCCCAGGTGGAATGGTTGCTCTACGGCATTAAACCCGTGGTGATTGCGATTGTCGTGCAGGCGTTGTGGAAGCTGGGGAAGAAAGCGATTAAAGATGGCCCGACCACCCTTGCGGCGATCGCGGTCATCGTTGCTTTTTTTATGGGCGTTCATGAACTGCTGCTGTTGCTCGTGGCCGGGTTAGGCGTGATGGTCGTTAAAAATCTTGCCTGTGGGCGATCGCTCAGTGCGCTGCTACTTCCCACCTCTGGGATACTCGCCCAAGCATCCACAGCGACTCCGATGGCTGCGACAACGCCTGGTGTGTTTAACATCTTTCTTTTCTTTCTCAAAATCGGGGCGGTTTTGTATGGTAGTGGCTATGTGCTACTCGCTTTTTTACAGCGAGATGTGGTAGAGCGATCGCAGTGGCTGACCTCTCAACAGTTGTTGGATGCGGTGGCAATTGGTCAGGTGACGCCGGGGCCTGTGTTCACAACGGCAACGTTTGTGGGCTATCTGCTGGGCGGAAATCTAGGGGCGATCGCCGCTACCGTTGGCATTTTTCTGCCAGCGTTTGTCTTGATTTGGGTGGTTAATCCTTGGGTTTCGAAGCTGCGATCGTCGGTGTGGGCGAGTGGATTTCTAGATGGGGTGAATGCGGCGACCTTAGGGCTAATGGTCATCGTAACCTATACCTTGACGAAAACAGCCTTAATCGATCCCTTCACGATAGTTGTGGCATTATTAAGTGCGATCGCAGTCTTTCGCTTTAAGGTAAATTCAGCATGGCTGGTAATCGCAGGTGGACTTGTGGGACTGGGGGCAAAGCTACTCGGATGGGTTTAAGCCATCGGATGCGTAAACTGTTAACGTGGGGGACTGGAGCGATCGCCACCCTCGGCATGGTCGGCGCGATTCCCCTACACGCCTATGGAGAGGATGCGATTTACGATGATGTAATTTACATTGATGGGGCAGGCGCAACCTCTTTGGCTCCTCTATTTGAGGCTTACATGGATGCCTATGCTGTCTATTCCGACGTTCCCGTGAGTTACATGGGCATTGGTAGTCGTGACGGTATCCGAAACTTGCTCTCCGGAACTGTTGACTTTATTGGTAGCGATCTGCCGCTCACCGATGGGGAAGTTGCCCAGACAGCGATGGTGCAATTTCGATTCCCATTGCGGTAAGTGCGATCGCCCTAGCCTACAACCTTCCGGACGTACCAGAGTTGAAACTGTCGAGAACGACCTCCGCAGATATCTTTCTCGGCAAAATCACAACCTGGGATGATCCACGCATTGCCGCAGATAATCCAGGAGTAGAGTTGCCAGAACTGCCGATCCGACTTGTGGTTCGCGCCGATGCTAGCGGTGAATCTATGATTCTGACTGGCTTTGTTGCATGATTAGAAGGATGATCAGGCTCACCTTGAGGTCGTCCGGGTATTAAGCTTCGACTTTGTAGCTATCGGGTTTAGCGATCTGAATCATGCGGTTGAGCGCAACACATTTGATGAACAATTCCACGGCTTGATTGTCAAATTGACGTGCACTGAGCTCGACTTTATCCAATCAGGCGGCATGGCAGAGTAACTCGGTCCAGGTGTCGA
>JACYMB010000292.1 GCA_015272205.1 Synechococcales cyanobacterium T60_A2020_003
TGTTCATCCATGACTACAATCGCCAAATCAGACGGAAGTTGGTCGAGCAAGGGAATACCCCCTTTTCCTCTGCCCCGTACTAAAATGTACTACCAATGGTACAACCTCTAACAACCTCTAACAACGTCCAACAGCGACTCAATCGCAAAGCGCTCATCGGTGTTGGCAGGAACTAAATCATAGGCAATGGGAATTCCACTCCAGGTACTGAGCAAGGTGAGTTTGTAGCCAAAGTCATCCATCTGCCGAGCCGCACCACAGGCCGGTGCAGCATTGCCAGAAAAATCACTGCGGGTTTTGTCCCCCTTGAGTCCCAGCACAGGAATCGGTTTGGTGTCTACTAGCAGATGGGTTTTCTGGTCTGCTCCTAAGGCTACGACCCAACTACGTCGCAGCGATTCTAGCATCCCATCCAATTGGCGTAGGCGGCGATTGAACTGGCTCTGATCCAACAACTGTGGAAACCAAGGCAGATAGTTAGCACGTATAAAGCCAAGAAACTGAGTTTCACCGGGAAACGGCAGATAGTCCATCAGCAAGGCTAAGGTTAGCACTTCGCTATCACTGAATTGCACGTGCGCTCCTGGTCGGGGATAGACAAGCACGGTACTCTGCTGTCGATACCAATTGTCTACCAGAACAAAAATGGTCGTCATCAAGCTGGGAAGGTCTATGCTAGTCATGGGGGAGGGGGAGTTTCAAAGGTGGTACTTCGATTCTCAGTCTCTCCTGCCCTTTTGTCTCATTCACATTAGACGTAATTTACAAAAGTACATGGTGAACCCTTTTCACCCAGTTGGTTCACTACTATAGGCGAAGCGGAACAATCACCAGAATCTTTATTCTGAACGTATAGATTCCCGCCTGTTTCGAGGCACGCATGCTATGACTGATCTTCTAATCTCTCTCCTTGCCGCATTTGCTCAGTGCGATCGCGCCGCGTTTCTGCGAAAAACCCACGATCCAGCCAAAGCCCAGGCCGATTTTTTGCGATCGCTCCTCCAGGTGCAGAAAGATACGGTACTGGGACAACTGCATGGACTGGGAGAGATCCAAACTGTCGATCAATTCCGGCAACGGGTTCCCATCTGGCCGTATCAGAACTACGAACCCTACATCGCCCGTGCGATCGCCGGAAAACCAAATGTAATGACCGCCGATCCTGTCGTGTACTTCAACATGACCAGCGGTTCGACGGGCAGTAAGAAAATGATTCCCGTGACGCGGCGATCGCGCAATGAGGTTGAAAAAGTGAATCGTCTGGGCATTGCCTTTGCCGCTGCTGCCGCCCACAAACGGGGGCTGTCCCTTGGCAAAATGCTGCTAGCCAGTTCGGCACAATCGATGGGCAAAACCGAAAATGGAACTCCTTACGGCCCGGTTAGCGTCAGCGGGTTGCGCCTCATGAACGGTATCTATCGCCGGATCTTTGCCTATCCCTTTGAAGCCCTCCAAGTCGGAGATTTTGAAACCCGGCATTATGTGTGTCTTGCCTTTGCTCTGCGCGAAAAAAACTTGAAGGTGATCGGTGCAAATTTCCCCGTATTGGGTCTGCGGTTGGCGCAATATCTAGAACAGTACTCGGAAACCTTGGTGAACGATGTCCGTAATGGTGGGTTTGCTGATGGGTTGCCTATTGAGCCGGATCTGCGTGCCAAGCTAGAACGCCTGTGTCCGCCAAATCCCAAACGAGCCGATGAGCTAGAGGCGATTTTACGCACCGAAGGACGCCTGACTCCTAAAGCGGTATGGCCGAATTTGTCGCTGATTATCACCGCACGGGGGGGAACATCGAACTTCTACCTGGAACGATTTCCAGAATACTTTGGTGATGTTCCGGTCTATGGCGGTACCTACGCCTCTGCAGAGGCGATCTTTGGCATTCATCGAGACGCTAATACCGATGGCGTCATTCCCGCGCTTAGCAGCGGCTTCTATGAATTCATCCCCGAAGATCAGTGGGAGGTGGAAAATCCCCAAACGAAGTTGGTGCATGAACTCACGGTGGGCGATCGCTACCGCATCTTAGTCACCAATTACAACGGTCTCTATCGGTATGACATTGGTGATGTGGTGGAAGTCGAAGGCTACTACAACGATACCCCTACTCCGCTAATTATCTTCCGACACCGCAAGGGTGG
Organism: Synechococcales cyanobacterium T60_A2020_003; assembly: GCA_015272205.1. Lineage (NCBI taxonomy): Bacteria > Bacillati > Cyanobacteriota > Cyanophyceae > Synechococcales > Synechococcales cyanobacterium T60_A2020_003. Next base: position 2,142 of record JACYMB010000292.1, read on the forward strand.
GGTTCTGTGCGCCACCACCGAGAAAACCACCGAGTTCCACGTGATTCAAACCATGCAGCAACTTCAGCAGGAGTTTGACGTGGCTTTAGAAAACTTCTGCGTGACTCTTTCTAAGGATTTGCCAAGTTATTATTTACTAAATATTGAACTAGCGGACGGGCAGACCCTAGACAATCCCCAGCGTTTTCTCCATCGCTTTGAAGCGGTGTTGACGAAGGTTCAGGAGTCCTATGCGGCGAAACGTAAGGGTCAGATCCCGCCCCCGCATCTTCGAATTCTGGCTCCGGGTAGCTTTGCCCAAGTGCGCCAGCGGATGATTCAGCGGGGGGTGTTTGAGCCCCAGCTTAAGTTTCCCCACATTAGCGACGATCGCCAGTTATTAGATGGTCTGACGGTACTAGACGAGGTTCCGTTTGCCCAAGAAGCGATCGCCGCTCGTCGTTAAGTCGTATCAAATTCAGCTAATGAGTGACCCATTTCAGGTAGGTTGGGGCGGTTTTTGCCGTTAACCCTCAATACTCGCTGGGTTCTGTCTGCTAAACCCGCCCGTATCCATAATCGGTATTCAAGCAGATTGATATAGCTGTTGCCAGCTAGCTTAGGACATGGACATTTTGGCTAGCGCTATATCAGGGCTCGAATGGTGTGGTTGGGTGGCGTGCTGTGCAGCAGGTCGTATTCAGCATCGGATGTCCACAGTTCATAACCTTCCGAATGACCTATCCCCCCACAGGGGATACACATTGCGATAGGATGGAACTGATAAGTCGTATACAATCCTGAAGCGCGGCGTTCCCATTCCTCTGGGTATGGAGGATGCTCCGCTTGAGTGTGTTGGTGTACTCAATATTTTGGAAACACGATTGAATCCGAGACGATATGTTCAAATCGATTCTGTCACACCTGAAAACTTTGATTCCGGCAGAGGCTGTTCACGCCCATTGTGATGGTCCCTGTGGTGTATATGATCCGGCATCGGCTCGGATCACGGCTGAAGCCGTTCTGTCCATGACGAAGAAGATCCTGGATCTCGCTCCACCTGCGCCTGGTGATGCTAAAGCAGCGATCGCGTACCAAAATACGCTGTCTCGCTACATCGCTATCAAAGAGGAGCAAGCGCAGAAGACCAAGGAAGATCTGTTGATTCTCTGGACGGACTACTTCAAGCCTGTTCATCTTGAGAAGTTCCCCGATCTGCACGACACCTTCTGGAAGGCGGCCAAGCTATGTTCTGCTTGTAAAGTAGAGGTTAGCTTGGAGCATGCTCAAGAACTAATGGACGCTGTTGAAAAGATCCACACCATGTTCTGGGCTTCGAAGGATCGTACCGTTCCTTTTTACAAAGCAAGCTAGTTTGGGTCATTGATTGCAAGAAAAGAGTGTAGTGATGACGATCGCTACACTCTTTGTGTCAGAGCATTTATGAGTAAGTCGCTGGAACTGCGTGACGCCACCGGAATAGATGTGTTGTTATGGGTTTTGAGACGGCGATCGCGGGTCAAGGTTACCGGAAGGTCGATGACTCCCTTGTTCCAACCGGGAGATGAACTGCTAGTCAATCCCTTCGCCTATCAACAATCCCTCCCCCAGATGGGGGACATCGTTGTAGCATGGCATCCCCAACGAGAAGGGTTTAAGCTCATCAAGCGAATTGTTGATATAACGATAGACGGCTATTGGTTAGAGGGAGATAATCCGAATGAGAGTACCGATAGCCGTTCCTTTGGTGCAATTCCAGTGACGTCCATTTTAGGAAAAGTAGTGTGTCGGTTTTAGAAGGCTGTCTAGGTTGAAAGATGTTCGGAGGGAAGAATGGGGACTGAACAAAACAAACTAGAACATTTTGATCCAAGCGGCATTGGCCTAGATAACGGAAATTTGCTGGGTCTCCCCTTTGACTATGATTCAGCCGAAACGATTATTTTGGGTGTGCCGTGGGAAGTGACTGTCTCCTATCGTCCGGGAACGGCCTACGGCCCCAAAGCAGTTCTTGAAGCTTCGCGCCAGTTAGATATCTACGATATTGACCATCCTCACGGCTGGGAGCAGGGCATCTATATGTGTCCAATTTCTGCCGAGATTTTAGAGAAAAATAGCCAGCTTCGCCAAGAAGTAACCAAGATTATTGAAGCGATGGAGCAAGGCGTTGAGATTGAGTCCGATCCAGATTTGGTGCGATCGCGCCATCTCGTCAACGAGGGCGGACATGCTTTAAACCAATGGCTCTTTTCCCAAACTCAAGCGGCGCTAAATGCAGGCAAACGCGTCGGCTTGGTGGGTGGAGATCACAGCATTCCGTTGGGTTATCTCCAAGCGTTAGCCACACGCTATGCTAACTTTGGCATCCTCCACATTGACGCCCACGCCGATCTCCGCGATGCCTACGAGGGATTTCAATTTTCCCATGCGTCAATCATGTTCAACGCCCTCGACATTCCACAGATCACTAAGTTAGTGCAGGTGGGCATTCGCGATCTCTGTCATGAAGAAGTTGCCCTGATTGAGCGATCGCCCGATCGCATTCACACTTTCTACGACCCTCGATTGAAAGAAGAACTCTACGCGGGAACGCCCTGGCTCGATATTTGCCAGAGAATCGTAGAAACGCTACCAGAATATGTCTACATCAGTTTTGACGTTGATGGACTTGACCCCAAACTCTGTCCTGAAACGGGGACTCCCGTTCCCGGTGGCTTAGAGTTAGAGCAAGTCTTTTGTCTCTTTCGAGAAGTGGTGCGGAGCGATCGCCACATCATTGGTTTCGACGTATCGGAGATAGGTAATGCTGCCTGGGATGGCAATGTGGGTGCAAGGGCGGTATATAAGCTGTGTAATTTAATGAGTCTCTCGCGATTGGTGTAGCGACTAACGGCTTACCTAGGATGGGGTGCAGCGCTGAACTCCCTGCGTGGAGAAGGCTGCCCCCCATCTCTCAACGGTCTTATAGCGCTAGCCATATCGGTTAGGACATTTTGGTGGGACGGCTTCGCCACTCCACCAAAATGTCCATGTCCTAAGCTAGCTGGCCATAGCTATAACAGTGGCTATCGTCTATTATTCAGCGACAGGTGGCATCACGACCTTACGGGCTAACCCCAACTGTTGGAGGAGTACGATCGCCCACCACGTCATGTCAATTTCCCACCATCTCCAGCCTGCCTTAGCCACGTTGGGATAGGCATGGTGATTGTTATGCCATCCTTCCCCATAGGTGAGAATAGCTGCCCACCAAAGATTTCGGGAATTATCGTTAGAGGGATGGGACCGGTATCCGGTCATGTGGGTAGCAGAGTTAATCAACCATGTACTGTGCCACAGCAAAACGGTACGTATAACCAGGCCATAGAGCACAAACGACCATCCGCCACAGAGGTACAGCACAATACCCAGAGGAATTTGTAGCAGCAGGAAGTATTGATCTAGCCAGCGATAGAAGGGATCTCGAGCGAGATCGGGCGCATATTTCTGATATTCGTTGCGGCTAAAGACATCTGCTCGTTTATGGAGCAACCACAGCATATGACTCCACCAGAATCCTCGACGAGCCGAATAGGGATCTTTGTCTACGTCTTCGGTGTAGAGATGATGTCTACGGTGACCCGACACCCAAAAGATAGGCCCCCCTTGCAGTGCCATCGCCCCAATAATGGCGATCGCATATTCTAAAGGCTTAGGAACCTGAAAGCTCCGATGGGTCAGCAACCGATGATATCCCAAACAAATACCGATACTACCAAATAGCCAATGGAGAACAATGACAACTCCAATTGCTGACCATGAAAAGAACCAGGGTGCTAGAAGTACTAAGGCATGAATGATTGCGAAGAAGGTAATATTTGGCCAGTTTAGTACAAAACGTTGACCCTGCTTGGGGTCAGCAGTTAAGGAATTCGAGACCATGAAAATCCTTTTGTGAAACTAAGGGACACAAGCGCCATCAGGCGCAAGCAGTAGAGCCTCTCCTAAGGGTGATAACGGGCTGAGTCACCAAGAGTAGTCACTCGTTCAATATGTCGTTAAAGTAGGAGAGTATGTAAGTGTTGCTTACATTTATACGATAATCATTTCGCGCCAATATTGCAAGTGTTACTTACATTTTATGCCACCCACCCAAAACCCAACTCGACAGCGCTTAATTCACACGGCATTGGAACTGTTTGCCCAGCAAGGTGTTACCGCTACAACCACCCGTCAAATTTCGGATTCGGCAGGGGTGAATGAGGTAACCCTGTTTCGCCATTTTGGAAGCAAGCATCGCTTGCTTTTGGCTGTTATCGAGGAAGCGGCTGTATTCACCCAGTTGGGACAAACCCTCGTTCAGCAGGCGAATCAAACCGGAAATATTTATCAAGCCCTCAAGGACTACGCAACGGCCTGTCTGCAAGCGCTGGATCGGGTGCCTGAGGTGGTGCGATCGGTGGTGGGCGAGTCGGGCAGTTTTCCGGCGGAGAACCGTAAAGCCTTGGGGCGAGGCGTCACCCAGGCAAATCGCTATGTCGCAGAATATTTTGAAACGATTATTAACCGAGGGCATTTACACACCTATCTTTCTGCCGAAAAATTGGCGAGCTTGCTGCACGGTATGTTGTTGGGGTATGCCGTGATCGAATTTACCAGTGAGTTTCACGAGCTTTGGCAGGATCGGGAGGATTTCTTAGAAAACTTGGTCACGCTGTTTCTACATGGTGCGGTTTCGTCTTCTGTGGAGATTCTGCCTCCGTCGTCTATTCTGTCTGATACCGTGGTGGTGACGGAAACGATCGCCGCCGCATCTGGAGTTACAGATCTATCGGCCTATGTCGTCCACGGCATTTTGCAAAAAGCGAAGAAAGCCGGAAGTCAAGATTATGCGATCGCCTATGTGCTGTTTGGAGCAGGCTTAAGTCCGGCTGAATTATTGAGCCTAGAGCGATCGCACTATTACTCGGATCCTCATCAGAGCGTGCTGTATGTTGGGGCAGGACGCGATCGCCAACGTCCGATTAATCAGTGGATTATGGGCAAGCGCTACGGAACCTACACGCGCAATCCGCTGACCCAATGGCTGAAGAGCCGGAAAGATCAGCAATCCGCTCTTTTTCTCAATGCATCGGGTGATCCCCTGACTGACACCGATCTCCGGCCATACTGGCAAGCATGGACAGAGGGATTCAGTACTCCCGATGGCTACCCGATTCAACTGGCTCATGCTCAGCAAACCTGGTGTGTGGAAATGCTCATGCGGGGGATGAGTCTAGACAATCTATCGATCCTCACCAACTGGGATCTGGAAACGCTAGCGCCTTATGCGAATCGTGCTAGGGAGAAGGCGGCGCTAGAAGAAGCGATGCGTCTTGATCAAAAGAGTTAATTCTCACTCGCTGTTGTGCTTCTCAGCAACGTCGGACTCATGCTCTATTCTGGTTGTGCTATCTGGCTCTTGGGCAAAGTCTGTAAGGTCTAGAAACGCCTTCGACGTAGATTTCGAGCGGGATGGCTGATCCGAAGCGGCTTGCCCCTGGGAGCCAGGTACATCCGTCCATTGATCCAAAATATCGTTAATCAGGATCTCTTGGAACAACACGCGCATAATGATCACTAAGGGTAGCGCTAAAAATAACCCTAAAAAACGGCGTTGTTGCATGAAAGAGGGGTTACGGGCGGGAGAGGCATGGTAAATTTCAGTT
>JACYMB010000293.1 GCA_015272205.1 Synechococcales cyanobacterium T60_A2020_003
CTCATCTGAATTCTGCTTGCTGCTTTCCTTTTTGGATCAATTGGATAAAGTCGAGCTGATACTCTGCCAGAAAATGGGATGGAGGCGACCTTGGGACGGCTGAAATAGAACAGCAGACAAGGTTTTATCCCCTAGGCTTAATCCCAGACACCAACGATGTTTGCCCAGCGAGGGGAAGGGGGCGATCGCCTCGCCATCCCCTCCCTTAAGGACTGGATCTGTTTCAGACTGGAAAACCGATGCTAGTTTTTTTTTGATGATCCGGTCGTCTGCTCGTCAGGTAAATCTTCAAAGAGATCCGCCAGCGTCACGTTATCGAGCGAGAATACATCCTGCTCCTCCAAGACAGTTTCTGGCGCTGACGTTGTCCCTGCATTATCCAGGGCATTGAAGAAGTCTCCCAGGATAGCGTCGGGTTCTGACTGCGAAAGCGAAAGCGGTGGGAGCTTACCCTCCTCAATAGTTGATGATGGGTTAGCTTCGTTGCCTTGGGGACTAGCAGAAACTTCGGATGAATTATCTTCTCCTACGCTACTTCCAAAATCTCCTAGGGTAAGACCTTCCCTGGACTCCTCGGCATCAGACAACGATCCGACGAAGGATGGCTCAGATGCGTCGGTTGCATTGGAGTCTTCTAGCCCACCAAACGCATCATCGACGGTAAATCCTGCATCATCGTCAAACCCAGCCGTTTCAGGAACAGAGGCAGGAGCAGGCGTGGGTTGTACTGGCTCAAACGATTCCCAAATCAAGTTGAGGTCAGCCGCTAAATTTAAGATGTTCCCAGCCGATGTGTTCCCAACCGAGGGGTCTGTACTCCTGGAGGGTGGACGCATTGGGCTAACGGCTTCAGTGGATGAAGCAGACGCTGAGTCGGTTGCATCAGTACTGAAGAAGGTGTCTAAGGTGGGTTGCGTATCGGTCTCGCTTCGATCGCCGGACGATGGCGAATGCTGTTCCATAGACTCTAGCCCCTGCAATCCGTCTTCAGCACCACGGCTGGCTGGGGTCACGGCTGGGGCGGCAGCGGTAGCAGCGGACTCCTCCTCGCCTCCAAAGAAATTGCCGAGTGTGGGCTGGGTATCGGTTTCACCCAAGAGCGATGGGGGAGGGTCACTGGACAGTGGTTCCAATTCCAGCGCTTCGACGCTCTGGAGTGATGTTGTTTCCGTGCCTGTTGGCGTAGGCGGTGTGGATTCCTCTGGCTGTGCTGAGCTAGAGTCAGAGTCCTCCGATGGTGAAGCGATCGCCTCTCCAAACCCTTCCAAGGTGTAGGAATCATCTTGGCGTTCTAGCGCTTGGAGATCGGTTGCCAATTGGTCTAGTATGCCGTCATCAAGGGTTAAATCTGCGGCGGGTCGCTCTTGAACATCCTCTGAGAGCAGGTCTTCTTGGGGATGGGCAACGGTGTAGGCATCTCCTTCTTCCGCGTAAGCGTCTAGATTGGCGCGATCGCCGATCTCAGACTGAGCATTAGCTTTGGAAAACTGTCCATCCTCAAACAGCGCCCCCGTGCTTGGGAACAGCAATCCTTCCAAGGTTTGGGTAGACAATTCTGAGAGCGTTTCATCACGGCGCGGCTCATCATCTGCGGCTGCCTCCGAGGACTCGGCTGGATCGACAATGCCACCAAAGAGATCGAGATCATCTGGCCTCCCGTTCAGTTCTATCGGTTCCGATGCATCCGATTCTGTCAACGGAGAGAAACTAGAAGCTGTGTCTAGCTCATCTTCACTTTCTGCACCAAATAAGCTCTCATAAAAACCATCGTCTTCTAGCGCTGCCGCATCAGAGGCAGGTTCGGATGCCAGATCGGTCTCCGATACTCCATCCATAATGTCAAAGGCATTATCCAAGGCATCCAAGTCTGCATCGGGCGACCACCCAGAATCGGCCCATTCATCTGATGCTTCCCACTCGGCAATCGGTTCCAAGGGGAACGGTTCTTCATCATCTTTGGCGATCGCGGCTGGAGAGGGTTCAGGCTGGGACTTCGCCGATACCGGAGTTTCCGATGGCTCCACCGTTTCTGACTCACGACTGGCAGCGATCGCGGATGGCTCATCGTCTAGCGAAATCCCGTCGGCCTTGAGTTCCTCTAAAATCTTATCGATCGGCCCATCCGAAACCTCGTCAATGGTCTTCAGAGCCCGGAATGACGCCGTATCAGACAATTGGGAAGCTGAATTGGGAAGCTGGGAGGTGGCAATGGGTTCCCATTCCCCGGTCTGGAACGACGACTGGAGATAGGAAGACGCTTCTCGTCCCAACTGTTGCGCGAGGCGATTCACCAACGCAGCAAACATAGCCTCCCCTTGTTGACCGAGGCTATGCATTTTCTCAAGTCCCTGCCCCAGCGACTCTTGATAGCCTTGCATACTGGTTTGCAGCGACTCAAAGATGACTCGCAGGGTCGAGTCTAGCTTCAGCAATAGTTGATCAGACTGCGCCTGTATTTTCTGGACTTGCGCGACTCGCTGCTCCGGCGTTAAAGCCGTCAGGTCTCCCGCTTGAGGCAGTGCCCCTAGGGTTCCCCCTGGGAGAACGGCAGCGTTGGAGGCACTCAGGTTCGCTACGGTTTGGGAAATTTGCATCGTAAGCTGTTCCTGTACCCGATTCATGAGCGATCGCATGAAGTCTTCGATGATCTGCTGCTGACCACTTTGGGGCGGTAGAGCTTGCTGGCGCTGGGCTTGCAGTTGCTGAATTTCAGCCGTCAGGGCTTCTCGTTCTTGATGCAGACGCTCAATATCAGCCCGAATCGGCTGCACAATGTGCGATCGCAGGTATCCCATTTCTTGCAACACCGCTTGCAAGACCTGTTGGGCAGACTCTTCGGCCACCTGACTTGATACTGCCGATAGCTGTTGCGTCGTTTCACGTTCCGCCGTCGCTTGGCTTTGCAGGGTAGCCAGGTATTGACGCGTTTGCTCAAGAACACGACGCTGTTGCACTGCCTCGCCGGACATGACCCACGGCAGGCGAGTGTTGGTTTTGCTCAACACCGCGTCGATTTCATCAATCAGAGTTTGAATGTGAGTGGCTTGAGGGGTCACAGCAAAATTCCAAACGAAAGGGCAACACACCAACAGTGGCGAAGGTAGGATCCCAACGTCTACCAGGAAAGGCTTCCTTGACCTGAGCGGTTCCTTGCCTAAATAGTACTTGAGTTCACAAATTCAGTTCTACTCATAAATCAATAGCGACTACGCTGAGCACACCTATAGGTTTAGGATGCCCAAAATTTCACCCGAAATCTTACTATAGTTGACTGCCCATTACACCTATATCCTGACAATCATGAGAATCAAAAACCGGAAAAAATTTGGCTATCTTAACGGAAAACTTTATGCTAAGCGGTTTGGATGCTTGCCAGCCGTGCCTCCAGAGCAGACGACATAAAAATTGATATTTCTGGGGGCTGCCGCTAGGCACGGCGGTAATTCCTTGCCGTGGACGGGATGAATGTTTGTAAACTTATATTAAGTATTAAGTCCCGACTGCGATTGGGTTGGGACGAACGTTAATTCCGCACGGTAGGACGACAGAAATGGTGGTTTCTCGACGAACAGTTTTAACGTGGATTGGAGGGTGGATGGTGGCGATCGCCCTTGTGATGGGTATCAGTGCGCCACAAGCATGGGCATTGGGCGGAGAACAGCCTCCACTTTATGCACCTGCCCCCGACTTTACCCTACCCAGCAACAGCGGCGATGGCGAAATCTCGTTGCAAGACTACCGGGGACAGTGGGTTGTGGTGTATTTCTATCCCAAGGATTTCACCCCAGGCTGCACCTTAGAGGCTCAGCGCTTCCAGCGAGATTTGGCTGAATACCAAGCCCGAAACACTCAGATCTTGGGGATTAGTGTGGATGACGTGGATTCCCATGCTGAGTTTTGCGACTCGGAAGGACTCCGGTTTCCATTATTAGCCGATGTGGATGGAACCGTCAGCAAAGCCTACGGGTCTTGGCTTGGCTATTCCTCACTGCGTCACACCTATATCGTTGACCCGGATGGCATTTTGCAAGAAAGATTTCTCGGTGTCCGACCGGCGATCCATAGCCAGGAAGTGTTGGCAAGGCTGGATGAATTGCAGGCCGAGGCTCAGCAAGGCGTTTGATCTGAGTTCAGGAATGTTGGGCGGACGTGCTGTGCCTGGTGCAGATAGGTGGTTAGCGCCTGCCAGTTGGAAGATTCAATCATGGTGATGAGGGAGTCAATCTGATCTCGATACTGGTGGAGCGATCGCACCACTTCTGCTTGGTTATATTTCGCCATGAGCACCCCCAGTTCAGGCACGCCCCCACCAACACGGCTGGTGTCTTTAAAGCCGGAGCTAGCCAACTGTTGCGCGAGATCTAGAATTCCAGGATCGGTTTCATGGAGACAGGCATTGATCAGCCCCGCACTGACCATCACGGGTAAGTGGGAAATCCAGGCAACGGCGCGATCGTGGGCTTCAGGAGTACAGGTCACAAGGTGGGAAC
>JACYMB010000294.1 GCA_015272205.1 Synechococcales cyanobacterium T60_A2020_003
GACAAAACTCACACAACCCTGATTCTCTCGTAGGTTGGGTGAGCGCTAGCGTAACCCAACAGAATATAGGCTAGAGTTGGGTTCCACGTTGTTTCACCCAACCTACTAAAAAAGATTTGTCAGTCAACCAGGTTGCAACATCCCCATGGGTTTAGAAACCGATGCTGGAACGAGGGGAATTCAAGTTGTGGTTTATAGGCGATATTAGAGAATTCAGCACCGATTTGCCCCATACTCAACGCAGCCACTTGTTAGAGGATGCTCATTTAAACGACGCTTCAGGAATTTTGAAATCTATCGTTGTCTTGGCCTAAAATCTTCGATAATCCTGACCTTCTGTGCATTTTCATCGTTGGAGAATAGGAATAAGTCTATAGTATTTCAGGCTTCTAAAATGCTGGCATCGAGAGTTGTGAAATGGGCGATCGCTCAGCGTGTAGGCATATCAGGATTTATTCATTTGCTCTGAATAAAAGTTCTTAAAATTGATTGTCACATTCCTCATATTTAAGGCTATATTTTTATATATAGTGAAAGCTAGAGTTGTATTTAAATAGCTGAAAAACCTCTAGTCTGTGGTAAGGATATTTAGATGAGCGACGAACTCCCAACAACCCCGTTAACAGGAAAAGCTCTCCTGCAAAAGGTGAAAGAGCTATCCAATGTGCCTAGGCGTGAAAAAGCAAAGCGCTGCGGATATTACACAGTTGGCAAAAACAATCAAACTCGCGTAAATCTGGCTGACTTCTTTGAAGCGGTGTTAGCAGCAAAGGGGACCCAATTAAGTACCGAAAGCGTTAAAGATGGTCGTGGGCGCGAGCCGACGTATCGTGTGAGTGTTCACAGAAATGGTCAACTTGTCATTGGCTCAACTTATACAGAGAAAATGGGGCTGAAACCCGGTGATGAATTTAAAATCAAACTGGGGTATAAGCATATCCATTTGATCCAAGTTGATGCGGATAAAGATGATGATGAGGATTAACGCCTGCTTGGTAACGCAGGACTTTGTTTTCCCATCAATCAGACTACCTTTGGTCGGACATTCCAGGGTAAGAATTGATTGAGACGCTTTTTCAATCTGATAGTCTGACGGCGATCGCCTTTTTTGGATTCTGGGTTGGCCTGTGGCTACCCATTGCAGTTCCAGTGGCGATCGCTCTTCAATGGCGACCGTTCCAATCAATCACACCCACGCAAAAGCTGCCTCTAGTTTTAACGCTTTACACCGTTGCGCCTTTAGCTCTTTGGATAGTGAATCATGCTACAGATCGGTCGTGGGCAAGCTACGGCTGGGGGTTCAATGTCCAACTCCTGGCTTCCTGGGGGATCGGGCTTCTGGTCGGGATTGTAGGATTACTGTTGGCCTATGGGCTGCAAGTGCGCCTAGGATGGCTGAATTGGGTATGCTCTAACGAAGGCTCTAAAAGTTTAACCCTGGATGCGATCGCCCAAACAGCAGGACTGACGCTGCTTTTAGCCACAGTGGTTGGAGCGGTTGAAGAGCTAATTTTTCGAGGATTTTTGCTGAACTGTTTGCAAGGGAGTGCGGGGATTGTGACAGGGGCGATTGCCAGCAGTGCCATTTTTGCCCTCTTGCATCTCGTTTGGGAAGGGCGGAAAGGGCTGTGGCAACTGCCAGGACTCTGGTTGATGGGGATTGCTCTCGTCCTGGCTCGCAGTGTAGATCAGGGTCAGCTTGGCCTGCCGTGGGGACTCCATGCAGGTTGGGTGTGGGTGGTGGCGAGTCTAGATGCGCTGCCTGGGATGAAACCATCCGGTCAGGTTCCGGACTGGGTGACGGGAATGGCGGGACATCCCCTCGCCGGAATGGTGGGAATTGGGTTCATGCTGCTGATGGCGATCGCCCTTTACGTCATCGATCGAGTCGGACTCATTGGGGCAATGGGCTGATCCGAACCAGGGTGACGGGATTAATCGGCGCAAAGCGAGTTAAGGATGCGACGGGCACCGATCGGGCAAGCTGCACCTGGAGAAATTGGGCTTGCCACTGGTCAGAGCGGCGATCGAGCCAAGCCGTGGTGCGACTGAGGTGTTCCAGGGTGGCGATCGCCAAGACGATGATCCCCGCAGGGCGCAAGCGGTGTCGGCTGTAATCTAAGATTTTTTCCAACTGTCCGCCACTGCCACCAATGAAGATGCGATCGGGATCGGGTAATGCATCCAGCTTGTCGGGTGCGGTTCCGTGAATGCTCGTCAAGTTTTGCAGCTTGAACTTAGCGGCATTTTGGTGGATGAGGGTTACGCCAGTCGTCGTTTTTTCCACGGCATACACCTGGGACGTGGGACACAGGCGGGCAATTTCTACAGCGACAGATCCCGTTCCGGCTCCCAAATCCCACACCGTTTGTCCGTCTTGCAATGCGAGTTCCGCCAGAGCCAACACCCGCACATCCCGCTTGGTGATCAAATTGGGGCGATCGCTGAAGCTGTCGAACATTGAATCCGCGATTCCGAATTTTGGGAGAGCGGCAAGGTCAACCGCAGTGGAGTCTGCTTGTCGTAACAAAATCACGACATTGAGCGGCGAAAATGATGAGTCTGCCATCTGAGTTAACTGATCTGGCGCGAACTCATGGACGTGCTCGGTATCCGCTCCTAAATCCTCACACACCCAAATCCGATAGCGCCCAGCCAGATCAGCAGCGCATACCATGCGGGCGATCGCCTGGGGCGTATTTACTGCATCCGTCAGAATCGCAAGCTTTTCTACCTGTCGTTGGATGGCGTTTAGCAACAGGTCAGGCGATCGCCCATGAGCGCTCACGACCTCCGCATCCTGCCAGGGAACTTTGATACGGCTGAAGGCAAGCTGAATCGAGCTAGGACAGGGGTGAAAGGTAATGTCTGAGGCGGGAATCTCCGTCAGCAGGAGCCGACCCAGCCCAAAAAAGAGGGGATCGCCAGAGGTCAAAACGACCAGGTAGGTACCGGGATCAGAGTCCTGAACTTGGGCAAGCCAGCGCTGAATTTGGGCGATCGCCTCTGCCAGATTTCCCAGCCGAATTTTTTCACCGAGATTATTAGTAACGTAACCTAAATGGCGATCGCTCCCCACGAGGACAGAGGCTTGATGCACAAGGGACTGAAGCGATGGGGAAAGGCCAGCCAATCCGTCCATTCCGATCCCGACCACGTGAATGCGCGTCATTCCCCGGACTCCAGACCGTCCCAGGCCAGTAGGGTGAGGGCATTGACGATGCCTGCGGCGACGGCTGATCCCCCTTTGCGTCCTTGTATCCGAATCTGAGGCACCGCAACCTGGGCAAGACGCTGCTTCGACTCCACCACCGCAATGAATCCTACCGGAACCCCCACTACCAATGGCGGATAGTGCTCGGACGATTCCATCTGATCACAAAGGGCGATCAGGGCGGTGGGGGCATTGCCAATCACATACACAGCATTGGGATACTGATCCCAACAGTGGAGCAATCCGGTTTCGGTGCGAGTTTTACCCGGTAGCGCATCCTGAGCCTGCTCAACTGCGGCAATGATTGGGTTGCCAAAGGTTTTTGCCATCAGGGATTGGATGCCCTGTTTCACCATGCCGACATCGGTGACAATGGGACAGCCGTTTTGGATCGCCTGAAGGCCGGAGGCGATCGCCCCTTCGCTGAACACGATCAGATCTTTGAACTCAAAATCCGCCGTGCTGTGAATCACCCGCCGCACGATGGCGTATTCCGCTGGGGTGAATGGATGGGAGCCAATTTCCCGGTCGATTACAGCAAAGCTTTGCACCAAGATCGGATGATTCAACGACGCCATGTCTACTCGCGCTAAAAACTATCCCTGAAAAAACTTTCCGGGAATTTCTCCGTAATCATCATAATCGGCTCTCGCTTCGAAAACACGCGGTAGGTGCGCGATAGCAATGCCTCGTCTGGACTAATCCTGAAATAGGAGGCCAATGATCCCGCAGGTTCCTTGGCGGTATCGATAATTTCCTTAAAGGTTTCCAGCTTGTGTTCTAGCCAGAGCCGACCGAGGGGCGTTTGCGACACTAGGAGTTCTTGCTTGAAGGTTTCCTCTAGGCGATCGGGTACGAGAAACGACTCCGCATAAATGAAGTTGCGCCGACTAATCTTGCCTTGGAGCAGAATCCGCCGATCAATCACATCCATCCCCGTTTCGACCTCTAGGGGAGCGATCGCCTGTTCCAGGGAGTAGGAACGCTCCGAGAGTTTGACTAAATGGATTTGCTCGCACAGATACGCGGCCAAAATTTCGGTCAGAGTGCCATCCGTAGTCAACAAAATTCGCTGAAAACGACTGAGGACGGATGGATCAATGTAGTCGCGGGTGAGGGCTTTTTGAACGTCTAGGGCAGGATGGATGAACGGCGTCATGGCAGATTCGTTTTCCAGATTTGAGAACACTAGGGTAATGGGCGACATCAAACCAACTAGGTATGATTACTCTTTCCATTGTGCCGCGAAAAATGGCTTGATTCCGATCTGCATAGACGAATGACCGAGCGACTTTTTTCTCTGCTTCCCCTATCAGTAATTCAACCGCCTGAAACAGTTTCTGCTCTAACAACTCTGCGGCGAGACGCTCCGGCGGAATACCCATAGTTTCCGCTTGTTGCCGGATAGCCGTAAAAACCGGATCACTGAGTTCTAGAGTCAGAGTTTGGCTCATAAGACTATTACGGTACAGCTAGACCATAATTATGGACTCATAAATTGGTGTAGTACGAGATAGAACTATTAATCAGAAACCCCTAAGAAAATCAATGCTACAACGCACTACGCGTTGTATCACTACATCACAGTATGGTGTCACAGCGTTGCCAATCGTTCCAGCAATAGTTGGTAGAATCCTGCGGCATCGGCGGAGCGCAGCACATGGGCATTGGGCGATCGCTCCCCCACATTCCAAATATCCACAATCGTTTGTCCTATGGCCTGTTCGCTCTGCAGCTCCACGGCAACGTGAGCCGGATGTCCCGTAAACAGTTCGGGTTGAATCAGGTATGCAATCACGCAGGGATCATGGAGCGGACTGCCCGGAATACCGTAGCGCTCGGCATCAAAGGTTCCGTAGTGGGCAAGCAGGGCGGCGGCGGCCTTAGCAACGGGAGTGGCGATCGCCTCTATAGCGGTTAAACGTTCCGGTGTGGTCAGGACTTGATGAGTCACATCCAGGCTAATCATCGTCATCGGGACACCGCTGGTCAGCACAACATGAGCCGCGTGGGGATCGACGTAGATGTTGAATTCAGCCGTGGGGGTCACGTTACCGTGGGTGATCGCTCCCCCCATCATCACAATCTCCCGAATGTTTTTAAGAATGGCGGGCTGCTGAATCATCGCAACGGCTAAGTTGGTCAATGGCCCTAGGGTAGCGATCGTGATCGGTTCCGGGGCATTGATCAGCGTATCGATCAAAAATTCCACGCCATGCCGAGGGTGAAGCGGTACTGAGGGAGAGGGCAAATCTACCCCCTCTAATCCGGTTTCGCCATGCACCTCCTCTGCCGTGGTGAGCGATCGCACCAAGGGCCGAGGGCATCCAGCCATAACCGGGATATCTAACCGATTTGCCAACTCACAAATCTTGCGGGCGTTGGTGTGGGTATGGTGGAGCGGCACATTTCCAGCCACGGTGGTAATGCCAAGGATCTCTAACTCTGGCGAGGCAAAGGCCAACAAAAGGGCGATCGCGTCGTCAACACCGGGATCACAGTCAATAATCAGCGGTAGGGTCATAGGTAGGATTCACAAACTATCCGTCATTTTCAGCGATTTTGAGGGACACACATCACGCCTGCAATTATTTCCATATCTGTCGTTTTTCCTCTACTTATCACGGACGCTGAGGCAGACTTCTTGGTTACAAGTATTCAAATGGTGGCGAACGAAATGGAGCATGGACGCATTCCGATGGAAACGATGGATAAGGTGGCTCGGTTTGCAATTGGCCTGTAATGCCTAAAACGGTTCCGGAGGTAGGTCTGGAGAGGTAATTTTAGGAGCAAGCAGTCCCTCCTGTACAGCTTGCTATACCTCCCATAGACCAGGATTCCCCATACAGATATGAGGACGTTTTGCTAACGTATCGGACAAATCCACGCGCTAAGATGACTCTGCCAGCCTATTTCGTTGACTTATGAAACTGAGCCTCTGGGGCGATCGCCCCTCATCCCCAACCGATGAATTTGGAACGCTCACAACGTCAACCAAGTTAGCCTACGGAGTCGGAACCATCGGGATTTCAATGACGGGAAATATCCTGGCCTTCTTCGTCATGTTTTTCTTCACCGATGTGGTCGGCTTGCCCCCCTACTTAGCGGGCAGCATCTTGATGATTGGCAAGATCACCGATGCTATCAACGATCCGATCATTGGCTGGTTGGGCGATCGCACTCGATCGCGGTGGGGGCGTCGCTATCCCTGGATTATTTTTGGGGCGATTCCCTTTGGTCTCAGCTTTGCCTTTTTGTGGATTGTGCCCGATTGGAATCAGTGGGTACTGTTTAGCTATTACGCCTTCATGGCCGTGGTCTATAACACCGCTTACACAGCGGTTTTTCTACCCTACGTTGCCCTCACCCCGGAACTCTCCCAAGACTATAACGAGCGCACCAGCCTCAACTCCTTTCGGTTCACCTTTGCCATTGGCAGTAGTCTCCTTTCCCTAGTAATGGCACAGGCGATTTTTCATTGGGTTCCGAACCCGCGCAACCAGTTCATGGTGTTGGGGTTATGCACCGTGGCGATCGCCTTGGTCTCCCTTTACTGGTGTGTCCGGGGAACCTGGAACCGGATCATGGGGAGGGCAACGCAAATGTCCGTTGTGGAACACCACACCTCCCTGTCTCTTGGACGGCAGTTTCGCACCATTCTCCGCAACCGTCCGTTTCTGTTGGTGATGGGCATTTATCTCTGTGCCTGGTTAAGTGCCCAACTTACTGCGGTGATCATGCCCTACTTTGTGGTGAGTTGGATGCGCTTACCGTCTGAGGCATTTACTCAATTTGCGCTGTCGGTGCAGGGAACGGCACTGCTGATGCTGTCGGTCTGGAGTGGGATCAGTCGGCGACTGGGAAAACGCATGGCTTATATGATGGGCATCAGTTTGTGGGTGATCGCCCAAGCCGGATTGTTCTTCCTGCAACCGGGACAATCTGGGTTGCTTTATGCCCTAGGGGTGCTGGCGGGCTTCGGCGTTTCTACGGCTTATCTGATTCCCTGGTCGATGCTGCCCGATGTGATCGACCTGGATGAACTGCGGACAGGGAAGCGGCGCGAAGGCGTGTTCTATGCCTTCATGATCATGCTGCAAAAGGCAGGGATTGCCCTGGGGTTATTTCTCATCGGTGTGGCGCTGTCCTGGGCGGGGTACATCGAAAGTAGCCCCGGTGAGCCAACCCCCGTTCAGCCCGATTCGGCCCTATGGGTGATTCGGCTGGTAATTGGGCCGTTTGGAACGCTGATTTTACTGGGAAGCTTGGTGTTGGTTTACTTCTACCCAATTACCCAGGAACTCCACGCGAATATTCGCCAGCGACTTATGGTGCGTCATCAGCGGGATTCAGCGGCGGCCAAGGGGTCGGAATGAAGGCTGTTTGGACAGCGGCGATCGCCCCAGGATCTCACGAAAGCATTTGCACGTTGTCGGATTTTGTCCCCACCGTGTAGCGTTGAAATAGGCTCAATTATTTGGATAGACGGTCACGGTTCGGGAACATGGTTAAACGCTCTGGAGCAGTTTTGGGATTAATGGTGTCGTTGGTGCTAACGTCGTGCGCCAATAGCCCTCTGGGGCAACAAGTGTCGCGATCGATCGCCGCCGATCCAGAGTTAACGACGGAAAGCCCTAGCCCAGACGCAACGCCTACCCCCGAAGTAACCGCTTCGCCCACCGAAGTGCCCCAAGCCGAACAACCCTCGCCCAGCCCAACGCCCCAAACTCCGGAGGAGGCAGATCTGGCGAACCTCTCCCCCAAAGACTTTACGGATTTAGACCAAGCCCCGGAGGAACTCCAGGGGTATGTAAAAGACTTAGCCGAGCTGGGTATCCTCACACCCAAAGGGTCGGGCGATCAGGGGCTACTGTTTGCCCCCAATGATCCAATCTCGCGGCGAGAGTTTGCCCAATGGCTGATTACGGCCAATAACCGACTGTACAGCGATCGCCCCGAAAATCGGATTCGGCTAGGCGTGACCACGGCTGATCCGGTCTTCCAAGATGTGGCCAGTACCAGCCCCGACTTTGCCTACATTCAGGGTCTGGCGGAGGCGGGAATTATCCCCAGTCGTCTCAGCGGGAGTGCCACCACCACCACCTTTCGTCCCGGTGCGCCCCTTACCCGCCAAGATGCCCTACGCTGGAAAGTACCCCTAGACGTGCGGAAACCGTTGCCAACGGCCACCGTCGATGCCGTGCAGCAAACCTGGGGCTTTCAAGATGCCAACCAAATTGATCCCAATGCCCTCAAAGCGGTATTGGGCGATTATCAAAACGGCTCCCAGGCCAACATTCGTCGCGCCTTTGGCTACACCACCCTCCTCCAGCCCCAAAAATCAATCACCCGTGCTGAA
>JACYMB010000295.1 GCA_015272205.1 Synechococcales cyanobacterium T60_A2020_003
CATCCCGACACTCGCCTTCGGCAGAGTGCGGGGCTTTCACGGAGAAGCTAAAACGTTTGCACCTCAGAGGGCTGGCGCTCAAATTCGATCCAGGGAGAAGCTTCATTCGAGGTAGAAGCATTTTCTTCCGGTACGCGATCCGTTGACATGGGCGGTGGGGAAGGAACTAGGAGCGGGGATAGGGTTGTTTGCGGTGCAGGTTCAGAGGGCGGAACTACTACAGGAGCAGCTTCCAAGATTGGCAGAGGGCTCTCAGACTGAACGGGAGTGGCTGGCGCTGGAGCAGAAACCGAAGGCGCAGTAATAGTAGGAACTACAGCAGGCGTGGGGGTCGGCGGGATGATAGAAGAACTATCGTTAGGCGTTACGGTTGGGGTGGCAGGTAGATTGGGCGTGCTAGGGAAGGTATAGCCAGAGGGGGCTAGTAGTACATCTCCTGACAACACCGCCGTGGATGAATAGGTGTCAACATCCATGTCGTTGGTGATGTAGTAGTGCCCAAGGGTTTGTCCTTCAAAGGATCGGCGGGTAAGACGCCAACCTGGGGCGAGATAAATAGCAACAAATCCAGAGGTTTCACCGGGAGATGTTCTCCCCACTTCCATGGAGGGGGCAAAAAAGTCTTTCGTGGAAGATGCCACCAATGCGAGGTGATCCCCTTCTGGAATCACCCGTAGAGCGTAATCGAGCCCTAGATCTTCGTTCCCCATCCGCAGGGAGTAACCGTTGCTGTCGAGAATGCGACGACAAATGCCAGAGAAATCAAAATCAAGCAGTAAGGGCTGAACGATACCCCCGCTTTCTGACCAACAGGGGCGTTCGTCGTTAAGTTGCTCGACGATGAGAAGCTGATGACCAACTTGGCCTGCGGGAGAGGCAACCAGAATAATCCGACTCGGATCTGTAATTTCAGCTTGATCAAAGCCTTGGGCGGTCGCCGGAGGAACGTGGGCAAGCCCCAGAATGCTACCCGCACCGAGCAGCGTCGCACTTAACCACTGGAGCGAATGTTGAATTTGCATGGCGTCCTCTCACCTCAATGCAGACTGTGATCAAAATCGAATCCGTAAAACCGAACGTGCAGGTTGTAGGGTGATCATAGGCCCTGCCCCTAGGGTATATCGAATTTAAAAAGGTGGCAGATGGCGCTAGGAACAGGGGCAAATTTCAACGTGTAACGGGATCACGATACCTACGAAACGGATCAAGTTTAATGTGCGATCGCCAAAACTTCAACGGGGATCGCAGGTTAGAACCCTGTTCGCCTTTGCTATTCCCTAAACCTGATTGGATTATAGATTATGAACAATCGAACATCTCGGGTTCTAGCAATTGTGTCCCTGTTCCTGTTTGGAATAGCGATGGTGGTTCCAGCGCTCACCTTTGAAAAATTGTGCGGTGGTGGCTATACCCCATCCGGATTGTTTGGGGAACCGACCGGTACCGTTGAAGCTTGGAGAGGCATTCACATTTTGCTGCTTGGCATTGCGCGATCGTTGCGCCTCACCTCAGCTCCGGATGGTTTGCCAACATGTTTTATATGACGGCATTCATTTTGCTGGGGGTGAGTAAGCCAAAGTTGGCGCTACTTTTGGCGATCGCAGGTCTTGCGATCGGGGTCAGCGGTACATTGTGGACGCAGACCCACGGGCTGTACGCCGATGAGGGTGGGGTTTGTTATTTTTATCTCACCGATTTGAACGGGGGATTTTGGTTGTGGGTGGGGGCGCAAGCGCTGGTGGCAGTTGTCGCGTTGGGGCGATCGCTTTTACCCCAACGCCAGCCTACTTAAAACCCGCACAGCGCATGGCTTGCTCACAGGTAGTCACTAGATTTAGAACCTTAAATGCTCAACCGCTGATAGATTTCGTCCAGATTGCGGAGATGGTGGTTGGGATCAAAGCAGTCCTCCACTTCCGCTGGTGAAAGGTGTGCTTTCACCTCTGGATTTTCTTCAATCAGTGCCCGGAAGTTGCCGCTCTCGGTATTCCAGGCGGAATGGGCGCAGGACTGCACCACGCGATAGGCGTCTTCTCGCTTCATGCCTTTCTCAACGAGGGTGAGCATCACCCGTTGACTAAAGACCACCCCACCGTAGCAGTTCATGTTGCGCGCCATATTTTCGGGGTAGACCAGCAGATTTTTCACCAAATCCGTGGTTTCCACCAGCATAAAGTGGGTGAGGATGCAGGCATCGGGGAAAGCAACCCGCTCGACGGAACTGTGGGAAATGTCCCGCTCGTGCCAAAGAGCGACGTTTTCAAGAGCCGCAACTGCGTAGCCGCGCACCAGTCGCGCCATGCCCGTAATCCGCTCAGACCGGATGGGATTGCGCTTGTGGGGCATCGCAGAGGATCCCTTTTGACCTTTGGAGAAGAATTCTTCCACTTCCAAAACATCGGTGCGCTGAAGGTTACGAATTTCGACCGAGAACCGTTCTAGGGAGGCCGCGACTAGCGCCAGGGTGTTCATAAAGTCCGCATGGCGATCGCGCGAGATCACCTGAGTTGAAGCGGTGTCCGGTTGCAAGCCCAGCTTTGCACAGGCGATTTCTTCGATCTTGGGATCAATATTGGCGTAGGTTCCAACGGCACCGGAGATTTGACCCACGGCAATCTCGGTGCGCATTCGGCAGAGGCGATCGCGATTTCGCATTGTTTCCGCTAGCCAACCCGCCAGCTTAAAGCCAAAGGTGATCGGTTCCGCGTGGATGCCGTGCGATCGCCCAATCATGATGGTGGTACGATGCTGCTGGGCTTGGTAGCGGATGGCTTGAATCAGGTCTTCCGTTTGTTTCAGCAAAAGGTCGAGACTGGCTACCAACTGAAGGGCAAGGGCGGTGTCCAGCATGTCTGAACTGGTCATGCCGAGGTGGATGTAGCGTCCAGCATCGCCTACGTATTCGTTCACGTTCGTCAGAAATGCAATCACATCGTGGCGGACTTCTTTCTCAATCTCCAGCACCCGATTGATATCAAACGTTGCCTTGGCCTTGATTTCGTCAACCGCCTCTGTCGGAATGCGGCCCAGTTCAGCCTGGGCTTCGCAGACGGCAATTTCAACGTCTAGCCACGTCTTTAGCTTATATTCGTCCGTCCAGATATAGCCCATTTCGGGCAAGGTATAACGTTCAATCAAGGCTCGTATTCAGGAATACAACCGATACATTTTACCGCGATCGCGTCCCGGTTCACGTTTCTTTACGGAACCTTGCACAATCCATCTGAATCCAAAGGATAAGGAGGGGTTAAAACCATACTCCTGTTCTTTCACGCAACCTTGAGACTGTATGAAACGCATGATCGTGATGGGTGTGTTGATGGTGATCGCCACAGGCTTTACCCCTAAGCCCGATGCCACGCCCGAACGTTCATTAACGCCCGAACCAACCCCGCCTACACCCGAACCGATCTAAGAACCAGAATCCACCCCAGAGACCACACCAACAGCGAGCGGTTCCGTACCCGAACCGGAGGCATCGGCTCCGGAACCGCAAGCACCCACCACCTATGTAGCCGATACCTATGGCTTTAGCTTTTCCTATCCCGATCGCTACTTCATGCCTGAGCAAAATTACATTGATTACAGTTCTGATCAGTCGGGAACGCTTCAAAAAAGGGTTGAGCTGTGGCAGCAGCAGGATTACGACGATATTCGAAGGGAATCACGGAACTGCCCCCCAATATCACCGTTCAGGTGTTTGAAAATCCCGATCAGCGCCCGTTGACGGATTGGAAATCAGAACTGAGCAGCCCGGATGTGCAGCCGTTACAAGTGGGTGAGCAGGAGGCGATCGCCTTTTCCTCCACAGGACTGTACGAGCATGACAACGTGGTGGTGAGTACGCCGGATGGCAAGTATGTGCTGCGATTCAGTGTGGGCTACTTTGACGCGAATGATCCGATGCGGCAAGACTTTCAGGACATTGTGTCTAGCCTGACGTTTCAGTAGTTATCCGCCGCTTGCAGCATCCAGAGTCCGCTATAGGTGATGCCGGAATCGTCGGGCTGTACAAGAAGCCAATGCAGGCCGTTGGATTGGGCGAGTCGTTGCTGGAAGGTTTGGGCAGCGGCGATCGCCCCTGGATCGGTAAAGGTGGCAATCACCCACCGATCCACTAAGCCCACATCCAAAATGAGGCCATCGGGATCGCCTGGAATATAGGACAGAAACGCAGGCTGCACCTCCGCGAACCAGCGGGCAAGGCGCATAGACTGGCGACCTCCATAGATCACGACTCCCGGAACGGGCGTTGTCGAGGCAAGCCCTTGGGTTAGAGGCATGCGTTCCTCTGGCGTATCCCGGATGGGAATGGGGCGATCGCCAAACATCAGGTCAAAATCCCCAGCGGCGATCGCGGCAAATCGCCACTCTTCACCCCAAAGGTCATTGGGTAAGGGCAGTGGGGGTGGTGTGTCCAACGCGAGGGGATCGTAGGGTTCGTTGGTGTATTTTGGGATAGTCGTTAGCGCGGTTTCGAAGCAGGGTTTTGAGGGTGGGGGTGTTGCGCGTTGGTTCCACAGCAATGTTGAGGGTTTTACCAACACGTTCGAGAATATGGAGGGTTTGGGGACGAAACACCTGAATGTGGGTCGGTAGATCATCCGATGAGGACACAAATTCCCGAAATTGTGCCGTGACCCACTCCGATCCGGCCTCCGATTGGGGACAAAAGGCACTGGCTGCAAAAGAGCGATCGCGATCGCACACCACCAGTTCCCACAACGGTTTGCCGCTAGAGTCTTGCAGCGGACGCCGATAAAAATCAACTTGCCAAATAGCCACTGCGGCTGTTCTCCATACGCGCCCTTTCTATTCTGCCGGAGAAGGGACGGGCGATCGCCTACACGCCACCAAACTGCTTTTGATACGCAATATAGACAGCCTCCAAAAACTCGTCGGATGTAAGGCCAGTGGGGATCGACTCCATCTCAATGCGCGATCGCATTTGGCGAGCCAGATTGAGACTCAACTCGCGGCGAGCATCCCGATCCATGCGCGATCGCCGTTCCAAGTATTCCCGAATTGTCGCGAAATCATCGGGCAGCAGGAGGGATAGGTTTGCGCTTTGGGGCAAGTCTTGCGCGAGGGTATTGGCGCGATCGGATAGGGTCACGTTTGCCTTGGCGATCGGCTTCTCTTCCTGAACAACTAGCGTTCCCGCCACAATGTCGCCCAGCCGTTTCTCCCGCTTTTCAAACAGAATAAAAATCACGCCTAGAAACAAGGGAATGCCATCAAAGGACAGGAGGAGCGATCGCAATACGGCCTGCGCCAACCCAATTGGACGTCCATCATCCCGAATCACGCGAATATTCGCCACCCGCTTACCGGGAGTTTGGCCTTGCCACGTCACCTCAAAAAAGACGAAATAGCCGCTAAACAGGATAAACGTTGCCAAAAGGGCGATCGCCCCTAACCAAATGGGAAGCTGACCATAGGTGATGTTGGTGTTGGACAACCCGTTCAGCAGTTGAATCGCAAAGATGCTGTACAGCGTGGCTGCTGCCGTCCAGACGCCAAGCAAGATCGCCACATCAATCGCCATCGCATAGCTGCGCTCGCCAATGCCCGCCAGCGTAAACTGGAGTCCAACCTGTTCGGGCGTGACCACTTCGATCGTTTTCAGCCAGCGCAAGGGGGATGTAGAACTCATCGTAGGGGGGCGATCGCGCTGTCCAGCGGTATCGATGGGTTCGCTGGGGACAGATAGCGCCAATCCTTCCCGCCGACTGCGAAGATCGTAGTACAGCGTGGCCTTGACCGACTGCCAAAGCGGCAGGATTAAAATACCAATGGCAAAACCGACGGCTAGGGCGACAAAGAAAGTCAACGCTGCAAAGGCATTAGAAAGGGGATCGGTCACAATGGCAAGAAATCCTTGCAGGGTTGCGGAGATGACTTGCTGAATCACCTGTACGGGTAGCATGATCAGCGCCAGCACCGACCACACCCAAAACAACCGCCAGAAGCTCCCTTGGGTTAGCGACCAGCTCCGACCGATCGCACCGCCAGGGGTCATTTCAGGTTCGATTGCTAAGGGAGCTTCAGCGATCAGGTAAAGCCGCAGTCCCAGCCATGCAAAGATGAGGATCATGCCCAGGTAGAGGAGTATGGTCAGGATGATCACAATGCCTGTTCCTACGGCACTGCCGCTGGTCGTCACCACTCCGGCAACCCCGGCGGCGATCGCCATCAAAATTCCGAACACGATGAACAGCCCCATCAGAATTCCGAAGGTCAGCAGTCCTAACAGGATGCCAAGCCAGAAGAACTGCCACTTGCGCTGGGTGGTATGGCGTCCCGCTTCAGTTGACGTTTCTGGCTGATCCAACAATGTGGTGAACGCCATGCGCGTAATCAAAGCGGACTGACCGAGGTAGTTGGCTAGGGCATAAAACAGCAGCGCAACACATGCAACAATCAGTACAACGATGATGCCGGGACTGGCTTGCAGAGCCAGGAGAATGACGCTTCCCACCAGTCCCACCAGGATAGGGGCTAAGATCCACAGTGTGGCACGCAGGGCAATGTCGATGTAGGACTTTGCGTTGTTGCGATAGAGTTGAATGCCCACATTTACGATATTGCCAATACTGAGCGGCTGAGCCATTTTAGAGAGGGGAGCGGGGTTTGGCATCGGGGCATTCATAACAGAGAATCCTGAGAGACGAGAACAACACCCTTGGTGTTATGCAGGTGCAATGCTCCTCTATGCTGGCTCAACTTCGCGATCGCGGCTAGGCTCTTTATCTGACTTAAAATCTAACGTTTTATGAATATCCAGCGCTGGATTGCCCGTCGTGAACCGGATTGGACACAGCTCGATCAGCTTTTATCCCGGATTGAGAAACGGGGGATTGCCTCGTTAAAAGGCCATGAAATTGAGGTTCTGGCGAGTCTGTATCGCTCGGTATCAGCGGATTTGGCACGGGCGCGTACCCATCAGGTGGGGGAGGTGCTGGTACAGCGATTGCAAGGACTGACCACGCGCAGCTATGCCCAGGTCTATCAGGGATCGCGCCGGCAAGAATGGCAGCAGGTTAAACACTTTATCCTGTGGGGGTTTCCTGCCGTGGTGCAGCAGTCGGGGCTTTACATTGCCTTTGGTACCGCCCTATTTGCGATCGCCGGACTGATCAGTTGGTGGTTGGCTTGGGCTGATCCGACCTTTATTAACCTCGTCGTGCCTGCGGAATTAGTCGCCCAGGTGCGCGATCGCCAAGAGTTATGGATGGGGTCGATCGTGGGCATTGAACCGTTTGCCTCCAGCAGCATCATGATTAACAACATCCGCGTATCCTTTGCGGCGGTTTCGGGGGGCATCACAGGCGGACTGGCAACCACCTATATCATGTTGCTCAACGGCATGATGATTGGCACGATTGGTGCATTGGTGGGTCAGAATAACCTCGCGTTTCCCTTTTGGGCGTTTGTCTTTCCCCACGGTTCGCTGGAGTTACCCGCGATTTTTCTGGCATCGGGTGCGGGATTTTTGATTGCGCGGGCACTGGTCTTTCCAGGACGGTTGCGCCGCATCGATGCGCTAAAACAGTACGGACAGCAGGCCACCCAACTAGTCTACGGTGTTGTGCCGATGCTCGTGATCGCCGGAGTGATTGAGGGCTTTTTCTCGCCCAGTCCGGTGGTGCCCGGTATCCTGAAGTACATCGTAGGAACCGGGTTGTTTATTGGGTTGCTGCTATACCTGAGCCGCAAGTCTCCGACAATGTAATCCCAGTGGGGCGATCGCCTATGCGTTTATCAATTTAGTTGAATGAGATTGTTAGCACACTGAGAAGTGACACTGTAACGGAGGCAAGATGGTACAAACTCTTCAGGCTAGAAACGTCACTCTAGCGGATTTACAGAAGCATTTTAGGCTGCATTTGGCTGCATTTGACTACGTCCTATCAGTTTTTTCCGGAGTGGATGGAGGCTCAAGCAGAGGTTACGGATATTGAAAAGCAGCAGCTCGATCGCGTTAAAGCAAATTTTCTGTACTTGAGCCAATCTCCTCCCATGATGGAAAACGCCGTGAAGATGGTGGTTTTGTCGCCATTACTGGACTTGGCAGGGTTTTACGAGCCTCCGTTTCCAATGCGAGCAGAGGTGTCGATTGAGGTTGCAACGCAGGATGACGATACTCTGATTTGGGGACAAATTGATGTCTTGGTGTCGTTTGAGCGGCTTTGGATTTTGGCGATCGAGTCAAAAAGTATTGGCATTGGTTTAAGTACTGGAATTCCGCAGGCATTGAGCTTGAGCTACATGCTGGCTACGCCGACTCAGGAGCGTCCGATCTTTGGCATGGTAACGCCAGGAAGTGAGTTCGTGTTCCTGAAACTGGTAAAGGCTCCAGAACCTTTGTATACCTCCTCTAGAGTCTTCTCGATGTTTAGTCCCATCAATGAGTTGTACGACATGCTAAACATTTTGAAAAAACTAGGGCAAGCCGTGAGCCAAGACCAGGGGTGAAGGGCAGAGTTATCTGTTCAATCCAACGCATCCAGTAACGGTTCATCGGGCTGTCGTACCAACTCTGGCTCAAAGGGGATGGGGGATTGGGTGGCTGGTTCAGCAGGGGCGATCGCCCCACTGGGCTGACCATTCACGCCACTTCCTTTCGCTAAGAATTCTGTGGCTTGCTTGGCGACTAGCATAAAGTCTGAGGGCAGCATCACCAGGGTTGTGGTGTTATTCTCTATGCCAATTTCCGTCAGCATTTGCAAGCGACGTAGTTCCAGTGCTGCCGGATTTTCAGCAATATTTCGGGCGGCCTGGGTCAACATTTTCGACGCTTCGTATTCCGCAGCGGCTTTGATGAGGCGTGCGCGTTTCTCGCGGGTGGCCTCCGCTTCTTTCGCCATTGCCCGTTGCATGCCTAGCGGAATTTCCACATCCTTCATTTCGACATGTTCAATGACTACGCCCCAAGGTTCGGTCAGCTCATCGACGATCGTCTGTACTTTGTCATTAATGGCGTCGCGGTTTTGCAAAATTTCATCAAGGATGGCTTGCCCGACCACGTTGCGGAGGGTGGTCATCGCCGTCTGATAGACCGCCATTTCGTAATTTTCAACTTTATTAATGGCGCGATTAGCGTCAAGAATGCGATAGTACAGCACCGCATTCACCCGAATCGTAACGCTGTCAGCGGTGACCGCTTCCTGGGGCGTAATATCCACGGTTTTGGTGCGGATGTCTACCTGCACTTTCTGATCTACACCGGGAATAATCCAGTATATCCCTGGCCCCATCGTGCCTTTGTAGCGTCCTAACCGAAAAATCACGCCGCGCTGATATTCCCGATCTACTTTTAGACCAGATAGCCCTGTAAGAAGCAGCATCGCCATTGCAACACCCAGAACGGTTCCCATAGCAGCTTCTCCTGTGACGATTGCGCACGTTAACCGAGTTGGTTCACTCGTAATTCCAGTCTAGACAAGGGACTGGGCGATCGCGGCAATTCTACAGGCTGTCTTTAGGTCTTAGAGATGAGGAAAACTTTACAAACTTTCTAAATACTTCAGCAGATCCGCCATATCTTGTTCGCTGGGCTGAAACTGCGGCATTGGCGGGGTGGAACCGCTTGTGACTTGGTGGATAAGGCTAATCCGCGATCGATGGTCGGACACATGGTGCAGACTAGGGCCAACCTGCCCATCTGCATAAATGCCGTGGCAGCCAGAACAGTTCATCTGGAAAATGGCATGTCCCCGTACGGCATCCCCGTTCAGAGATAGCACGTTCTGCACGTAGGGGTCGGTATACCAAAGCTGGTATGCAATCAAAATAGCCACCAAGGCCGCAAATAGCATCGCCACCACAGCAAGCGCCACCTTGCCGATCACAGCATTGGTAATGTCAGGCGCAGGTAGGTTGTTGGCTAAGTTCTGGGTCACAGCTAATAATTACAAACTGCTTTTCAATTTAAAACATAGCTTAAAATTCCAGTGACGATCCTGAAAACTTCATGTTGCTTTCGAGGTGCCTGTATTGGGGATTCAGCCTCCAAAAGGCTGATCGTCTGGTCAAAGGAGTGTGTGTGTGCGATCCTTACGGGCTGTGTCGTTTCTGAGAGAAGGGTGGTTTGTATTATGAGAGAGGACTAAGGAATATTACATGTCGTGGTCTGGCAATGCGATCGCCCCATGGGGCATCGAACGCTGAAAAGCTGCAAATACGTCAAGGGGACGTGGTATTGGTACGGCTCCCGGTTGTATAGTTTTTAGAGAGCCGCGACAAGGCTGGTATTGATTGATAAGGAGACTGACTGTGGTAGAACCTTTGCTAAGTGGGATTGTGTTGGGCTTGATTCCGGTAACGCTGGCTGGTTTGTTTGTGGCTGCTTACTTGCAATATCGTCGTGGCGATCAGTTGGGCGGCTAAGCGATCGCCCTTCGTAACCCGGCTGCTCCGGTGATTGGGTTAGTTTTAGAGACCTTTAGTTTTAGAGAAATCATTAAGTGGAGCTTCTGCCGTTTGGTGGAAGCTCTTTTTGGTGGTGCGGCGGTTTTGGGGTTGTGGAACGTCGATGTAAAAACGCCCAGGTGGTTGACCCAGGCGTTCAATTTGTTGAATCTATTCAGTTTGGGCTTTGGCCTAACCGCATTAGGACGGAATCCGAAGGCTAAGCCATTTGCACTTGATGGGTCGAGTGATGCTCTCGATAGTGGGCATCTAGCCAGCATTGCGGCAAGGGTTCACCGGACGGGAACATGAGGTGGGATTTGGTAAATGGCTCGATCTCTTGAAGTTCTTCTCCGGCGTGGAATCGTCCCATAACCTTATCGATGCAGGGATCCGCTAGGTTATCCAGATTCAGAATTTCAACTAAGTTGCCTGACGGTTTGTGCTCTAAAAACATGGCCTCTATCCTCCGCGTAGGGTGGTCGAATGATAGTAGTGCTCGTCGTAGAACCAGATGTCATGCTAAAAACATCAGGTTCCTAGGGCTGGGCAGCCAATGTTCCAAAATTTAAGCGAAGTATTGTAAATGGCGGCTTGGGTTTGAGGTTTGGGTGGAACCAGAGATGTGGGAATTCTAGATGATGATTTATCCGTTCCCTTTTCTATGCTGAATCCGGGTCAATATATTCCTCTGAATCCAGTCAAGGCGGGATTAGTGAGTCTGCCCGAGGATTGGGAGTTTTCGAGGTATCGGGAATATGTGGGGATGCGATCGGGAACGTTGCCGAGGGTGGATGGGGTGCGATCGCTGTTTGGGGATGAGGTGTGTCAGGCGTTTTGGGCGGAGCGGCAGGTTTCGGGGTTGCCGGAGGTACGGGCGTTGAGGCTGGATGCGTGAAGGGTTCTAGAAATGCGATGTTTGTCGGGAAATACTGAAGGCTGATGTGAAGCAGACAAAACATCGCATTTCTGAGAGCTAGGACTTCGGGAAATGGAAACGGTGCGATCGCCACCAAAACGCACCGCCGAATAGGGAGATCATTAGAACCAGCATTGCGCCTGTCATCATAATGCGTACCTCTGCGATTTAAGGATCCTTATCCTTAAAATGGCGCAAAAATGCAGGATCCACCTGCGAAGATTCCCTGACTTTGTGAGATTCCAGACAACTTTTGCAATTCTTATTTTTCGGCCTATTTTTTCCCCACACATTCCACAGTTTTTCCACAGGTTGTTTTTCAGTTTTCCACAGGTCAAAATCAGTTTTCCACAGCTTCGTACG
Organism: Synechococcales cyanobacterium T60_A2020_003; assembly: GCA_015272205.1. Classification (NCBI taxonomy): domain Bacteria; kingdom Bacillati; phylum Cyanobacteriota; class Cyanophyceae; order Synechococcales; species Synechococcales cyanobacterium T60_A2020_003. The sequence continues at coordinate 11,696 of JACYMB010000295.1, forward strand.
ACATCATCAGGGGCTGGGGAATTCTTGGGGATTTCAGCTATAGGATGAGGTCTTCTCATAAAACCCCTGGTTTTTGTAAACTTGTGTAAACAAAAAAGCCTTGAAACCCTGATTCCTTCGTTAGGGTGCTTTCAATCTGAAAACAAACCGAAGCCGTGATGCCGTTGACAACACCCCCTATCCTTGAGCAGAATATGCCTACCTTCAAGAAAGCGCTCTAGACGACATCTCAATTTTCCCCAGTTTACCCAGCTTGTGGAAACCTATGGATGGTCTTAGAGGCGCGGCTTTTGTGCGTATGGATTGTGTGGACTGTAGCGACGCCAGCCAGCCTGCTCACCCCCAAAGTTCTTGAGTCCGTTTTGTGTACATTCTCTTCTAAATTGAGGTTTCTATGAACGTAACCGTCAGCATCCTGGCTGAAATTCCCGAAGATTTGCACTTTTCTCTCCAAAACTATTTGGATCACCATCCCCAATGGGATCAAGACCGCGTATTCAGTGCAGCGCTGTCCTTATTTCTGTTACAAAACGGCAATAGTGAAACGCCGGAGTCTTCCCGCAGCTACCGTCGTGCCGCTCGGGTGTATCTGGATACGCTATTTAAGAATGCGGTTTAGATAGCGCTGGATGTTGGGTTCAGTGCCGACGCTTTTCGTGTCCAACAGGCTTGAGCGATGCCTCACTGGAGTTGTTCTATTTTTACGGTTCTCTGGGTTAGACCAACGTTAGAACCAACACTACAGTTCAAGCTCAATCTCCAGGATCGAGAGTCGCGCGACGAATCAAGGTGGCAGAAAACGTCGGTGGTGTGGTGTGGCGATCGCCTATACCCGTTCTGACCCACTGGGCAATTGCTCCGCAATGGTTTCCGACACTATTCCTCAATGGTTGAAGAAAGCATCGCAAGTCGTTCATCATTAATCTAATCTAGGCAGCCAACCGTTCGGTTTGGCTGCTTTTTGTAGCGGGTAATGTAGGGCATTACATCAATTTCAAAAATTTCAGCTACAGATAGAAAGCTGAAATCCCTGATGGTGCAACGCATTTGCAACTCAAAATTGATAACTCAAAACTCAAAACTGGTACTAATCCAGTTCTAGCAAGGCTTGGACAATGCTTGCCCAGCCTTTAGCACCTGGAAAGGGGGCAACCTTCCAGTCATACATGGTGAGGCCGGGGTGGGGGCCTGTGCGTCCAGGAATAATCACGGGAACGTCAACTGCTTCCAGCATGGCACGATCGTTGGGGCTATTGCCCAGGCCAAGGGTGGTAATGGGGGTATCCGGGTGGGCGGATTGGAAAGCTTGCACGATCTGCTGCACCGCCTTGCCTTTCCCGGCCTGTGTGCCGATGAGATGGGAGAAGCGATCGCCCACCACCACTTGAAAGCCTAGGGTGTTTGCAGCCGCTTCGACCTCTTCGGGTGGAATCGTTTTAAGGGTGAGAAAAGGTTCCGTAAACTCGCGAGCTTTGGCGCGATCGGCCTCCTCAGCGGATAACCCTGTGAGTTGCATAATCTCCTTACGGGATAAATCGCCAAAGCCTTGCAGATCATGACCCAACGCTTCAGAGAGCTGGCAGAGTCCGGTGCGGGCTTCGGTGTAGGTACAGCCCAACTGCATCAGTTGAAAGTTGCCCAGGGTTTTCGTAGGGGCGATCGCAAACCGTTCATCGGCGGGAGCCACAAACACCGCACTGCCGTTTTCCACAATAAATGGATCGTTTGGGGCGATCGTCTGGCGCAGCACTTCCACCTCGCTGCGGGTTTTGCTCGTCACTGGAATCACGGGAATCTGCTGCTGCCGGAGCGCTGTCAAGACGGGGATCGCCTCATCATAGTGATAATCTTCCCCGTTGAGTAGGGTTCCGTCCAGGTCAGTAAAAATTAAATACACAATTACTCCTCACACTCAGCGTTATTCAATGAGGAAAGGGGACAGGTTGTCCCATCCCCTTTACCTTACGGGTTGATGTCCGAGGGTTCAAATTTGTTGGTAAGCCAAATGGATTGGTAGGGGGTCAAAGTGACTTCATCGTAAATATCGTTAATCAACTGACCGCTGATGAGATCACACCAGGGATCGGTAATGATCAGATTTAGATTTGAGAGACTCAATGTTTGAGGGCGATCGCTCAAATTATGCAGCGAGAAAATGCTTTGATCCCGCGCCATACTCTGCCGCCAAAAGGCAAAGATAGCTGGATTGATCGGGTGCAATGTGAACTGAGTCGCATTGGGATGAAAGGCCGCCTGTCGTCGCCGGATTTTGATCAAACGGCTGAGTTCGGCTAGTACTCTCGATTGGGGCGATTGGGGATCGCTCAGCTTAGCTTGCAGTTCTTTGTAATCCCACTTGTGGCGATTGATGGATCGATTGTGGCCCGTTCTTGCAACTCCTTCGTAGTCGTTGGGGGTGGCTAAAAGGCTGTGGATGTAGAAAGCCGGAATTCCCTCCAGCGACATCATGACCGTCTGGGAGCAAACGAAGCGCTCAATTTGCCATTCATCCTCCCCCTTCACGGTTCCCTTCAGCGCATCGAACAGGGAGATATTGACCTCGTAGGGGCTTTGGCTGCCATCCGGACGACTCCGCATACTGATGCGCCCGCCAAACTTCTGCATGGTTTCCAGCAGGGCATCGTATTCCGCCTGATCGAGCAATCCCTCTGCCGGACGCATCCCGATCCCGTCGTGGGAGGCCGTGAAGTTAAAGTACGCACAGCCGACCGGAGCCGGGGGCATACTCATCATCCAGGTTTTCAGGTGATCCGATCGCCCTTGCAACAGCGCATTCAGCAGCAGCGGGGGTAGGCTGAAGTTGTAAATCATGTGTGCCTCGTTGCGGTTGCCAAAGTAGCTGAGGTTTTCGCGGTTGGGTACGTTGGTTTCGGTAATCAGGGCAATGCTGGGATCAATCATTTGCAAGATTTCCCGCATGACGCGGATGAGCGCGTGGGTTTCAGGCAGATGGATGCAGGGGGTGCCGATTTCTTTCCACAAAAAGCCCACGGCATCGAGGCGAATGTAGCGTGCGCCCATTTTGACGTAGAACAGGATGATCTTGATACATTCCAGCAGCATGTCGGGATTGCTGAAGTTGAGATCGACCTGATCGGCGCTAAAGGTCGTCCAAACGTAGCGATCGCCCTCTACGGTTTCCACTTTAGTCAGCACGGGCGTACTGCGCGGGCGCACCACTTGGGACAGGTCTTCATGGGGATTAGCAGTAATGAAATAGTCTCGTCCGGGCGATCGCCCCTCTTTAAACTGCTGAAACCACTCGCTCTGGCTAGAAATATGGTTAATGACCAAATCCACCATGAGGTTAAACTGACTGGCAATGTGCTGAATGTCCTCCCAGGTGCCCAGCTCAGGATTCACCGCGCAATAGTCAATCACTGAAAAGCCATCGTCTGAGCTGTAGGGAAAAAAGGGCAGGATATGAACGCCCGTGACAATTCCCTGCAAATGTTCGGCAAGAAAGCGATCGAGGGTCACAAGAGGCGATTCGCCGACATCAACCACACTGTCGCCATAGGTAATCAGCAGCACATTATTCTGGCTCCACTTATTGAGGTCTTCATCAATAGAGGGCGCAAACTGATTTTGAACTAACGTAAAAATCTCAGAGGTAAGGGAATTCGCGATGTCCTTACCGTAGACCCGCTCCAATAGGGGCTGAACTCGCTTTGTAAAATCCATAAAACAATCGTCGGTTTCCAATTTAGGTGTGGTTGATACAATCATGTGCCCCTAGCTGTGGTGGAATTAGAAGGTCTAATCATGTTTCTTGATTTCCCTGAATTCCGCAGGAGACTCGGCGCGAACCTCAATGCCAGCTTTAAACAGAGCGACCTAATCTGAAGTCTTCATAGAGGCATTTACTGAATTACGGACATTCGCTAATCTCTGAGCAACAGTGGACAAATATATGGGCATCGTTTATGCCATCGCGGTCACAAGAAACGAGATCCTTGCTCAACCTGTGCAACCCCACAACCAGCCCTGCATCAGTTCCCGTTCATTAGGTGGCACGTTGCACACTACTGTTTAGAGGACGCCACAAAAAAGTTGCAAGTATTGAAAGGCGAAAAGCCCTCAGGGTGACGCGCTCCTCCTTATGTTTCGTTGATATTAGGCACATTCAGATCGATGCTCAGTAACGATCGTTACGGGATGCCCAGCCAACGCAATTTCTGATCCGTTTTGGTATCAGTTCCAACAGCACTTCGCTTTATAGTTCTTTAATGATTGGTGTGAACCCAGGGTCAAACATTCAAATGGATTACAAACAAGAACGAATCACTACGATTCACGATTTTGGTTGTGACTTGGAGTTTCTGGAACGTCGGCTGACGGATATGTGTGCAGAGTGTCCGACTGCTGTTTTGATTCCAGCCTTATACGAAGAACTGGAGCGTCCGGCACTCTCCCGTATTCGCGACCAGCTTTGTGAGTGCGAATTTGTTCAAACGGTGATTGTCTGCCTATATGCCCAAACAGAGGAACAATACATTCGAGCCGTTCAGTTCTTTGATTGCTTACCCCAAAATACCTACGTGATTTGGGAGAACGGGCCGCGCATTACTAGCATTCTTCATGATTTGCGCGATCGCGGCCTCGATTTAACGGGGTTCAAAGGCAAGGGGATGGCCGTTTGGCTAGGATTAGGAGTGGCTTCCCTACGGGCAGAGGCGATCGCCCTCCACGATGCCGATATCATCACCTACGATCGCGCCTATCCGCTGAAACTCCTATTTCCCCTAGTGGAGCGAGAGTTTGGGATTGCCTTTAACAAGGCGTACTATGCCCGTCTCAGTGCCGATCATCCCCGCACCATGAACGGGCGCGCCTGTCGCCTCTTTGTAACGCCACTGCTGACGGCACTCACGGAACTGTTTGGCGATCGCGACTATCTGCGCTATCTCAATTCATTTCGCTACCCCCTGTCTGGGGAGTTTGCCCTGACGCGAGATCTGGCGCTGACGACCCGAATTCCCGGAAACTGGGGTCTAGAAGTGGGTCTCCTAGCGGAGGTATATCGCAACCTTTCGCCCAAGCGCATTTCCCAGGTGGATTTGGGCGTATTCGATCACAAGCACCAATCCATTGGCACCTCGCCCGATCGCGGTCTCCAAAAGATGTGCCGAGACATTTTGTGTTCCGTGCTGCGGACACTGACGGAAACGGAACAGGTGGTGATTTCGCGGGATCATATCCACGCGTTGCGGGTGAAGTTCCGTCGCGAAGCTCAAGATTTCACGCGCCAGTACTTTGTGGACGCGGTCTTTAATAACCTGCACTACGATCGCCACATCGAGGAAGTCACTATTGAAGTGTTTGAAGATGTGATTGCCAACGCAGGCGAACACTTTTTTGCAGACCCGCTCAGCGCTCAGATCCCGGACTGGACAAGGGCATTGGCGGTAGTGGAAGATTTACGAGAACAGTTGACGGATGCGGCCTTGCTGGATGCGGCAGAGGCACGCGCTAAGTCCGTAGAGCCAATCGTTTCAACCCTGTTGCATGGCGATACGGCGATCGCATCCTAACCGATCCCCCTGTATCCCCCTTAAAAAGGGGGACTTTCAGCTTGCTTACTGTTCCCCTCTTGTGGAGGGGGCTAGGGGGGATCGCTAAGAGATCTGTAGCGGAACATCAGAGCTTTATCTGATCTGCTCCCGACCGTCACGAATCTACGCCTCGCCGCCAAACTGTTTGATGATCGCGGTCGCAAATTCAGAACAGCGTAGAGGGGGTTCTACCGGAGGTTCCATCATGCGGGCAAGGTCGTAGGTGACTTCTCGATGGGCAATGGCTTTACCCAGACCTTCCTTGATCAGGTCAGCCGCTTCTTGCCAGCCCATATATTCCAACATCATTACGCCTGATAAAATCACCGAGCCGGGGTTAATCCGGTCTAGTCCTGCGTGCTTGGGAGCTGTGCCGTGGGTGGCTTCAAAAATCGCGCAGGAGTCACCAATATTCGCCCCTGGCCCCATGCCTAAACCGCCGACAACAGCGGCAGCCGCGTCGGATAGGTAATCCCCATTCAGGTTCATGGTTGCCAGAATCGAGTATTCGTCGGGTCGGGTCTGGATCTGCTGGAAAATGCTGTCAGCAATGCGATCATTGACCATAACTTTGGCTTTCCACTGGCCGTTGCCGTGGGTTTCCCAGATGGCGTCCAGAACGGCCTTGACCTCGTTGCAAACTTGCTCTTTCTTCTCAGCCGTCAGGGCGTCATACCCGGGTTCAATTTGACGGGCGTTGTCTTCAATGCTGAGGTCTGGATTTTTCTCCTTGTTGCTGAGAATCCAGGATTCCCGTTCGGTGATGCACTCGGCGCGGAATTCGGAGGTTGCCAGTTCATAGCCCCAGTCTCGAAACGCCCCTTCGGTGTACTTCATAATGTTGCCCTTGTGAACCAGCGTCACCATTTGCTTGTTCTTGGGCAACCGCAACGCATGCTTAATAGCGCGACGCACGAGACGTTGAGATCCAGTTTTACTGATCGGCTTAATGCCGATGCCGGAATCGAGGGGAATCCGCTTTTTGCCGTGTTCTGGTGTAGCGGGGATCAGATCTTCGTTCAAGATTTTGATGAGGCGATCGCCGATTTCGCTCCCCTGCTTCCATTCAATCCCGAGATAAATATCTTCGGTGTTTTCTCGATAAATGATGACATCAAGCTTTTCTGGACTTTTATGGGGTGACGGTGTGCCGTCGTAGTACTTGCAAGGACGAATACAGGCGTAAAGATCGAAGATTTGCCGCAACGCTACGTTTAACGACCGGATGCCTCCGCCGATGGGGGTTGTTAATGGCCCCTTAATCGCAACGCCGTATTCTTGAATGGCCGTTAGCGTATCGTCAGGCAGGTATTGATAGGTGCCATAAACCTCGCATGCTTCATCGCCAGCGTAGACTTTGAACCACTGAATTTGGCGATCGCCCCCATAGGCTTTTTGGACGGCTGCATCAAACACACGCTGGGCAGCAGGCCAAATATCAACCCCCGTCCCATCACCCCGAATGAAGGGAATGATTGGATCGTTAGGAACGACGGGTTCTCCGTTGCTGAAGGTGATGCGCGATCCGGTGGGGGGGGGACTAATTTTCTGATACATAGTCACACTATTTCCTATGGCTTACCAAGATATGTTCGTAGACGAACTAAAGCCCCCATTGAAGCAGATTTATTGAAGCTATGGTGCAATAAATCTTTCTTTTTAAAATGAATTTCAGAGGTGTGTGAGCAGTCTTCATAGGTCTAGAGTTCGATAAGGTGCCAGTAATCTAATTCGCCATGAGGCAATGAATAGAATAGGGTTTCCCATTCAGAATTAGCACGCCATCGTCCCAGAGCATCAACACGCTATAGGATTTGAGCATAGTTGTCCCCAAGCAAGAGAAAATACTGCTTTTCCGGATTCATACGAAATTTCAACCTATGGTGGTGAAGTATAGATTCCCGAAAATGGCGTCTATCGCTGGTTTATTGCTTATTATCATCGGCAAATTTAGTATCCATGCCAAGGTACTGCTGATCATCTCTTAGCATTAGTTATAAAGAATGCACTACTTGGCGGAGGTTTCTATGGCGATCGCGTCTGAGGCTTACCGATGAAAAAGATTTTGATTGTAGATGATGACATAACGCTGCGAACAGCACTGACCCGCTATCTCGAAAATCGGGGCTACACCGTGCAGCAAGCGAGTTCTGGTCAAGAGGGATTGCATGCCTATGAACAGGATCCGCCCGACCTGGTTGTGTCGGATGTGATGATGCCGGAAATGGATGGGATGGAGTTTTGCCGACGGTTGCGATCGCTCAGTACAGGGCAACTCCTACCCTTTATCTTTTTGTCGAGCCGCAGCGAAACCGAAGATCGAATTCTGGGGCATCAAATGGGCGCAGATGATTATCTAGTCAAGCCCTTTGAGCCCCGTGAACTGCTGGCGAAAATTGAAGCACAGCTTGAACGGACACATCGCATCCATGCCGAAATTGTGCGATTGCTCCAAAAAAATGGGGGAATCACCAATACCTCGGCATCCCCATCCCCTGCGCCTCTGCCGTTAACACCTGCCGAAGAAAAAGTCTTCTGGCAAGCGATTCAAGGACTCACCAATAAGCAAATTGGGGATCAGCTCTTTGTCAGTCCGCGCACGGTGCAGACCCATCTCAGCAATATTCTGAGTAAATTGCAGTTGGAAAATCGATCCCAACTCGTTCGCTACGCCTTCGAGCAAGGCTACCGTCCGCCAAAACAAGAGACAATGGCAGAGGACGAAACCTGAGGATTTTCAACGATGGTTGCGGGGCTTTATTCCCTAGCGGATTTACAGGATGCGATCGCCCAGAATCCCGACCAGTGGCGACCCCTGGTATTTACGAATGGCTGTTTTGATCTGCTCCATGCGGGTCATGTGCGCTATCTTGCGGCGGCTCGGCAATTGGGGCGATCGCTCGTGATTGGTCTCAACAGCGATGCCTCGGTACAGACCATCAAGCCCCAACCAGCGGGACTGCCGCCGCGCCCGATTGTGCCAGAGCTAGAGCGGGCAGAGGTGTTGGCTGCCCTTAAATCGGTGAGTGCGGTGGTTCTCTTTTCTGACCCGACGGCAAACGGATTGATTGAAGCGCTCCAACCCGATATTTATGCCAAAGGGGGCGACTACCAAATTGAAACCCTGCCAGAAGCCCCAGCCGTCCACGCCTACGGAGGCCGGATCGAGCTAGTCACCATTGAGGTTCCCAGTTCCACCAGCAAAATCGTCCAGCGCATCCTATCGGTTTCCGCCGCCGCGACGCCGAGTGAGCATGTATAGCTGGATCACGGGTTGCCAGACAGGACATACGCAGTAATCCTCTACCAGAGCGTAGTTTGAGCTGATAAAGCCGATTTATGCTTCGTGGTAATGGCTATAAATACTCATTTGTTTCGGGATTGAACGCTCAGAACAGCGCATTCAACCGTTAAAGTAGAGAATTGTGGATCACCATGATCACCATCGGTCGAGATATCTTCCTTCCAAATCCTGTGAGGGATTAGGGGAGGCGATCGCCGCTTTAGAAACGGTCACCGAGAGCATTTTGTTAGAAGAGGATCGTCGTTTGACATGAGTTTTTCTGGCTCTGAACCTACCTCCGCTCCTACCTTTTCCCCACCCGAATCGGTAGACGCCTTGCGCGAACGGCTTAAGGCCGAATCTCTGTCGAA